>NZ_DBIC01000271.1:0-741 GCF_002296545.1 Herbaspirillum sp. UBA812
GGCCCAGCGCAAGCTGTTCTTCAACCTGCGCAGCCACAAGGAAGGCCTGGACGCGATGACGCCGGCCCAGGTCGAGGCCCTGGCCAAGACCCTGGACGTCAAGCGCGAAGAAGTGATCGAGATGGAAACCCGTCTGTCCGGTCGCGACATCGCCCTGGAGTCGCCCACCGATGATGAGGATGACAAGTTCGCGCCCATTGCCTACCTGTCCTCCGACAATTCGGAACCGACCCGCGTGATCGAAGCCAAGCAATACGACCGCCTGCAATCCGAAGGCCTGGAAGCGGCCCTGTCCAAGCTGGATGACCGTTCGCGCCGCATCGTCGAAGCCCGCTGGCTGGCCAATGACGACGGCTCGGGTGCGACCCTGCATGAACTGGCTGACGAGTTCGGCGTGTCGGCCGAGCGTATCCGCCAGATCGAAGCAGTCGCACTGAAGAAGATGAAGACCTCGCTGCAGGCTTATTCCTGATCCGGATTTCATTCAGATCAGCAGCAATGAAAAAGGCACCCTCGGGTGCCTTTCTTTTTATCCAAACGATTTATATCGTTTCAAGCCATCACGACAGCAGCAGCTTGATGTCATGCGCCAGCGTCTGCGGCCCTTGTCCGTGCTTGACGAACAGGCGGATGTGTCCCTGCGGATCGAATACGTAGCTACCCGCCGTGTGATCCATCGTATAGCTGCCCGGCTGCTTGCCCGGCACCTTCTGATAGAACACCTTGAATTCCTTGGCCACC
>NZ_DBIC01000271.1:1028-1840 GCF_002296545.1 Herbaspirillum sp. UBA812
AACACCTTGAATTCCTTGGCCACCTTCTCGGTCTGCTGCAGGTCGCCGCGCAAGCCGAGGAAACGCTTGTCGAAGGCCGGCACGTATTGCGCCAGCACTTCCTGGGTATCCCGCTCCGGATCGACGGTTACGAAGAGCACCTGCACGCGGTCGGCGTCCGGTCCCAGTTCCTTCATGACGTTGGACATCTCGACCATGGTGGTCGGGCACACGTCCGGGCATTGCGTATAGCCGAAGAACATCACCACCACCTTGCCCTTGAAATCGGCCAGGGTGCGCGGCTTGCCGGTGTGGTCGGTCAGTGCGAAGTCCTTCGCGTAATCCAGCCCGGTGACATCGGTATTGTTGAACTTCAGTTCAGGCTTGGACGGCCCGCAGGCCGCCAGCAACGTTGCGCAGCCGGCCAGCAGCAGCGCCGAGAGGAATCGTTTCATGCGTTCAGGGAATCAGAAACTGCGGAACAGGAAATAATGGTCCACCAGCAGCACCGCAAACAGGATGGACAGGTAGACGATCGAATAAGCAAAGGCCTTGCGCGCGATCAGGTCGGTGTAGTGGCGATAGATCTGCCACGAATACCAGAAGAAGATCGCGCCCAGCACGATGGCCGTGCCCAGATAGATCAGGCCGCTCATGCCGATGGCGAAGGGCAGCATGCTCACCGCCAGCAGTGCAATGGTGTACATCAGGATGTGCAGTTTGGTGACATCCATGCCATGCGTAATGGGCAGCATCGGCAGGCCGGACTTGGCGTAGTCGTCGCGGCGGTACATGGCCAGCGCCCAGAAATGCGGCGGGGTCCAGATGAAGAT
>NZ_DBIC01000271.1:2129-3512 GCF_002296545.1 Herbaspirillum sp. UBA812
ATGCGGCGGGGTCCAGATGAAGATGATCATCACCAGCACCCAGGCCTGCATCGGAACGTCATTGGCCATGGCCGCCCAGCCCAGCGCGGGCGGCATGGCGCCGGCCAGGCCGCCGATGACGATGTTCTGCGAGGTCGCCGGTTTCAAGATGATGGTGTAGATGATGGCGTAGCCGACGAAGGTGGCGAAGGTCAGCCACATGGTCAGCGGATTGACCAGGTTGTACAGCACCCACATGCCCAGGCCACCCAGCACGCCCGAGAACACCAGCGTCTGGCCTACCGTGATTTCGCCGCGCGCCATCGGACGGCGGGCGGTGCGCGCCATGCGCGAATCGATCTCGCGCTCGACCAGGCAATTGATGGCGAAGGCCGCGCCGGCCAGCAGCCAGATGCCCAGCGTGCCGAAGATGACCTTGTGCCAGTCCGGCAGGTCGGGCGTGGAAAGGAACATGCCGATCACCGCACAGAACACTGCCAGCTGCGTCACGCGCGGCTTGGTCAGTGCCCAGTACTGGGCGATGCGGTTGGGTTGGGCGGTCAATGTGGTCATGGCGTGACGGGCCGGGCGGATGCTGGTGGAGCAGCGGCGGCCAGGCCGGAGGGTGCGTAACGGACCTTGTAGTTTAACATGACCATCAGGATGACCAGCAGCGCCGCGCCGCCGTTGTGGATCACTGCAATGGCCAGCGGCCAGTTCAGATAGATGGTCGCCAGGCCAGTACAGAGCTGCAAACCCAGCACCGTCAGCATCCAGCGGGCGGTCTTGCGCAAGCCTTCATCACGCAGCGCGCGGTGTGCCAGCCATACAACATACAAGATGACGACAAAGGCAAAACTGCGATGCACCCAGTGGATCGCGGTCAGCGCTTCCACCGGCAGGTAGTCGCCCGCGGAGGTCATGCCGAGGTGGCGCCAGAGCGTGAAGCCATGTTCGAAGTCCATCTCCGGCACCAGCTGGCCATTGCACAGCGGGAAATCGGAACAGGCCAGCGCGGCGTAATTGGTGCTGACCCAGCCGCCCAGCGCGATCTGCAAGCCCAGCAAGGCCGCGCCGATGGTGGCCGGCACGATCAGCGCACGGCCTGCGGGCGAGACCGGCACATGCTGCTCCTGCCGCGCCCCCAGCCAGGCCAGCATGGCCAACAGCGTCAGGCCCAGCAGCAGGTGGATGGTGACGATGATGGGCTGCAGCTTCATGGTCACGGTCCAGGCACCGAAGGCACCCTGCAGGCAGACGAAGCCCAGGAGCGCCGTCGGGAACCAGGGACGGAACTGCAGTTCGGTCTTGCCCGACTTGATCCAGCGCCGCCAGGCGGCCACCATCAGCACGATGATGAGGAAGCCCACGGCCATGGCGAAATAGCGGTGGATCATTTCGATC
>NZ_DBIC01000127.1:0-6052 GCF_002296545.1 Herbaspirillum sp. UBA812
CGCATACAGTGACCAGGTATGCCACGAGCCACCGCGCCGCACCTTGGTTTCACCGCTGGCCGGCCCGCGCGGATCGGCCAGCGGTGAACGCGCATAGGTCTCTTGGCCATACCAGTCGGCGGTCCATTCCCAGGCATTGCCTACCATGTCATACAGCCCGAAGGCATTCGCAGGGAAACTGCCCACCGGCGAGGTGAAGGCGAAGCCGTCGTGACTATTCAGCGCGCGACCGGCCATGCGTGGCCAGTAGGGAGCAGCGTCGGCATCAAAGGTGTTGGCGATCTGACTCAGGCCCTCCGGATCATCGCCATTGGGATAGCGCGTCGTCGTCCCCGCGCGGCAAGCGTATTCCCATTCGGCTTCGGTCGGCAGACGATAGTGCGCGTGCTCTTTCTCACTGAGCCAAGCTGCAAGGGCTGATGCATCATTCCAGGTGACGTTGAGTACCGGATGATCATCGGCCTGGGGGAAGCCGGGGTTTTTCCAGCTGTATTGCGGGCTGCGGCCTTCGAATGCGTCTTTGCGTTCGGTCTTCTCAGGATCGTAGCGCGGGTTGTAGCCGTAACCGCCGGTCTGATCGCGAATGGATTCCGGGGTATAGCCGGACTCGGCCAGGAATTTCGCGAACTGGCCCACGGTGACCAGATGCTTCCCGAGATAGAAGGGATGGGTGATCAGCACCTTGTGCCGCGGCCGTTCATCGTCGAGATCGCGCAGACGCCGCTCCTCATAATCCGGATAGGCCTGCTTCAGCGCGGCCAGCGACTCCTCGGTTCCCATCCAGAATTCGCCCGCCGGGATCAGCACCATCTGCATGCCGATGGAGTTTTCCATCGTCACAGGCGGTTGAGTTTTTTCCTCTGCAGAGGCGAACAGGCATGTCGACCAAAGCAACATCGCCGTCCATCTCATGAATCGGTGTTTCAAGGTACCCCCCCTTGTATCCGCAGTTGTCGTCCTCGTCGAAACTCAAACACCAAGTACACGGCCTGTCCGATGCCGGATCGCTCGCAGAACACAACGGCAACCCCATGCCGTTGCATTCACCTGCTGGACGGGAGATCAGCCCAACAGCCGCTTCTGGAAACGCTTCAACGCATCGGCAAACACATCGGTACTGTCCAGGGCGCGGGCCAGCACCAGCGCGCCCTGTATCCCGCCCACGACTTCCTCGGCCAGCGTTCTGGCTTCCTTGGGCTTGCGCCCGGTCCGCACCAAGGCGGACGCGAGCGCATCGATCCAGGCGATGAAGTAATCACGCACCATCACGGCAAAGCGATCGCGCTCATTGCCCAGCGCAAATACGCCGACCAGGCAGACACGCTGCCCCGAGAGGAAATAGCGGCTGACATCGTCGAACATGGCCTTGATGCCTGCCACGGCATCGTCACGCTCGTTCAACGCCTCGAACACATGCTGCCGGAACCACGCATCCACGTGGCCCAGCACGGCTTGCGCCATTTCCTCCTTGCCGCCCGGGAAAAAGTGATAGATGCTCCCCTTGCCCAGCCTGGTCCCTTCGCTGATGCGCGCCAGGCTCGCCCCCTCGAAGCCATAGGTGCGGAAGACTTCCGCCAGCAGGGGGATCACATCGTCTTTTTCCGCAATGACTCTAGCCATTCATTTTCCTCAGATACCGAAATCGCTCAGCCCGGGATGATCCGCCGGGCGCGGGCCACTATTGTCCCACAGGAATTTGCGTTCTTCCGGCTTGATCGGATGCTCGTTGATGCAAGCGTGACGGTGATGCATCAGGCCCTGCGCATCGAATTCCCAGTTCTCGTTGCCGTAAGCGCGATACCACTGGCCGGAATCATCATGGTACTCGTAGGCAAAGCGCACCGCGATGCGCGCACCGTCGAAGGCCCACAGCTCCTTGACCAGGCGGTAATCCAGCTCACGCGTCCACTTGCGCTTGAGCAGTGCGGTGATGGCTTCGCGGCCCTGTGCGAATTCGGCGCGATTGCGCCACCAGCTGTCTTCGGTATAGGCCAGTGCAACTTTTTCAGCGTCACGGGTATTCCAGCCGTTTTCGGCAAGACGGACTTTTTCGATGGCGGTTTCACGAGTGAAAGGGGGAAGCGGCGGGCGAATCGACATGATGTTTCTCCAATTAGTGTACCTTTCAGTACCTTATGTACTGTTAGGTACACACAATATAGACCGATCAACTTTGATTGACAAGCGATTTCTTGACGGACGTCGTCTTGCCGGCACAGCTTGAATCCAGCCTGTGCAAGACCAGGAGAATATTGCGAGGAGATTTCGCAGCGCCTAAAAAAAAACCTGCTCCGAGGAGCAGGCATTTCGGGTACAAGACAAGTATGACCAGGCCCTAATGCCTGGCCTTCAAGGACGCAAGATCGTTCTGTTGGAGCCGGGCCAGATTCATTCCCGATGCCACCAATATCGCGGAAGCCGCCCAGCACCAGAATGCCGGGTATTCGGTGAACTCTTTGGCAAAGAGGGGAGCGAACAAGGTGTCCACGGCCGCCAGCGTAAAGAACAAAGAGCAGCGTGGATGGCTGATCAGTGGCCCCTTCCAGGCGATGAAAAGGGAAACGATCAAGCCTGCGTTGACCAAGGCGTAACTGCCCATCCAGATCAGTTGCGGTTCCAGTCGATCAAAGATGGACATCAGGAAGACGAACGAATAGATCAGGGCCGCGTATCCCAGATCAGTGTTCTGCAAAGGAAGGAACAGCGAGATCATGAACAGCACCCATCCCGCCACCACCAGATAGCGCGCCTTGTTCAGATGTGGCGTGGTGGCAGAATTATCGGGATTGGCGTTGTGCATGGACGTCAATGGCTCCGGATCGAAAAGTTGAAAATGTTTCCGTACTTTGATGTCGGAAGACCGATGGCAAAGCGGAAGGTTCTTCACCTTCAGGAGTCTGGTTGACGCTGTAGCTCTCCTTGCGCCCGTTGCCATCTCCCAATTCATTCACTGCGAAGGCAGCGGCACTCAACGCCTCGGCAACCTCACCGTCACCATGGTCTGCACCTGGTCATCCGAACTCATGGTGATGCTTCCACCATGCGACTTGACGATCTGCTGGGCAATGAACAGGCCCAGCCCGAGACCTTCCTTGCGGCCGACCTCACGCTCGCCACCGCGGAAGGGATCGAAGATCACCGGCAACAAGGCCGCCGGAATGACACCGCGATTGGCGATGGTCATGACTACTTCCTCCTCGCTGCGGCCATCGATGCCGATGCAGATCGGACTGTCCGCCGCGCCGTGCTGCAAAGCGTTGCCCAGCAGATTGGCCACCACCTGGCCCAGGCGGTCGCCATCCCAATAGCCATTGTCATCGCCCTCGATGCGGCGCTCGACCACACTGCCCGGATACGTGGCCTGGTATTCCTGTACGACCCGTTCGGTGATCTCGCCCAGGCAGGCGCTGGCACGCACCAGCGGGATGCCGCCGGCCAGGCGCGCGCGGGCCAGATCGAGCATGTTGTCGATCAGCTTGGCCATGCGCTTGCCACCATTGAGAATCTGTTGCGAGGCCTTCTGTGCCACCTCTTCCTTGTACGTCCGCTGCAGCAGCGTGGCCGCCATCACCACCGCGCTCAGCGGATTGCGCAGGTCGTGGCCGAGGATGGCCACGAACATTTCGTTCATGCGCAGGGTCTCGGTGCGCTGCTTCAACTCCAGCGCCAGCAACTGCTTCTGGCGATACAGCTGGAAGAACACATCGGCCTTGTTGCGCAGGATATGCGGCTCGATGGGCTTGTAGAGGAAGTCCACTGCACCACTCTCATAGCCCTTGAACTGGCGGCGCTCATCACGTACACCCGCCGTGACGAAGATCAGCGGCACGTTGCGGGTACGCTCGCTGCCGCGGATCAGCTCGGCCAGCTCGAAGCCATCCATGTCCGGCATCTGCACGTCCAGAAAGGCCAGTGCCACGTCATGCTGCAGCAGCAGTTCGAGCGCCTCCAGGCCCGAGCGGGCCAGCAGCAGCTCGACATCGTCCCGCTGCAGCAGGGCCGAGAGGGCCAACAAGTTTTCGTCGAGATCATCGACCAGCAGGAATTTCACCCGCGGCAGGTCTCTGTCTTTGTATTTTTCTGTCACCTGCGTTCCTTTTCCTGGTCATTCCCCGATACGCCCAGGGTGCGCAGCAGATCGGCGATCTGCGGGAGCGTGAGCACATAATCAATCTGTCCCAGCGCCAATGCCTGCGCCGGCATGTAAGGTACCTGTGCCTGTTGCGGACTTTGTACCACGGTCACGCCACCGGCGCGCGCAATGGCCTGCAATCCGGCCGCTCCGTCATGATTGCCGCCGGTCAGCACGATGCCCAGCAAACGCTCGCGGTAAACATCGGCCGCCGATTCGAACAGCACATCGATGGCCGGGCGCGAATAATTCACCAGTTCATCGTTGGACATGGCCAGCACCGGCCCCTGATCACTGCGATCCACCAGCAGATGATAATCCGGCGGCGCAAAGTAGATCACGCCCGGCTGCGCCGGCTCCTTGTCCTGCGCTTCCACTACCGGCTGGCCGCAGCGATCAGCGAAGATGGTGGCCAGCAGGCTGGGGCGTTCGCGCGGAATGTGCAGTACCACCATGGTCGCCACCTGCGCACCACGCCGCAGCGCCGGCAGGATTTCCGACAAGGCTTCCACGCCACCGGCAGAGGCACCGATGACGATCGCATCAATCGCACGGCCACCCAGGGCCGGCAGCGGGACGAGGCTCATAGCTCCCCCTTCTTCTGGAAGATGCGATCTTCCCGCACCACTTCATCGAAAGCAGGACCGTGCGTCGAGAAACGCATCGATTCCTTCGAACCCAGTCCCAGGAAGCCCTTGCGCACCAGCGATTCACGGAACAGGCCGAGCGCGCGTTCCTGCAAATGGCGGTTGAAATAGATCAGCACGTTGCGGCAGGACACCAGGTGCATCTCGGCAAAGACACTGTCGGTGGCCAGGCTGTGATCTGAGAAGACCACGTTCTTGCGCAGCGACTTGTCGAAGACGACGGCACCGTACGCGGCCGTATAGTAATCCGAAAGCGAGGTCTTCGCCCCGGATTTCTGGTGGTTGCTGGTGAAACCGGGGATGCGGTCGAGCTCGTAGACGCCGGCCTCGGCCTTCTTCAGCGCGGCCTGGTTGATGTCGGTGGCGTAGATGATGCTGCGGTCGAGCAAGCCTTCCTCGCGCAACAGGATCGCCAGCGAATAGACTTCCTCGCCGCTGCTGCAGCCGGCTACCCAGATCTTCAAGGATGGATAGGTACGCAACAGCGGGATCACCTTCTCCCGTAACGACAGGAAATAGCTGGGATCCCGGAACATCTCGCTGACCTGCACCGTGAGGTAATCCATGAGCGCGGGGAATACCGTCGCATCATGCAGCACCTTGTCCTGCAATTGCGACAGCGTTTCGCAGCCGAACCGGATCATGGCGGTGGCCAGGCGGCGCTTGAGTGACGCACCGGCGTAACCGCGAAAGTCGCAGTGATACTTGAGGTAGATGGCATCCAGCAACAACTGCATCTCGATATCGAAATGCTGGTTGGCCAGTGCCTGATTTATTTCGGCATCCATACGCGTACCAGGGACAGCAGTTTTTCCACATCCAAAGGCTTGGCGATGTAATCGTTGGCGCCGGCGGCCAGGCATTTCTCCTGGTCATCCTTCATGGCCTTGGCGGTCAGGGCGATGATGGGCAGGCGCTTCCAGACGGCTTGCTTGCGGATCTCGCGCATGGCGGTCAGGCCATCCATCTCCGGCATCATGATGTCCATCAGCACCAGGTCGATCGGCGCACCCGGCTGTTCCTGGCTGCGCTGCAGGGCCTCCAGGGCTTCGCGGCCGTTGCGGGCGATGTCGACCTTCATGCCCTTGGGTTCCAGCACGGAGGATAGCGCAAAGATGTTGCGCACGTCGTCTTCCACCACCAGGATGCGGCGGCCTTCGAAGACCGTCTCGCGGTCGCGCGCCACCTTGAGCATGCGCTGGCTCTCCGGCGGCAGCGTGGTTTCCACCTGGTGCAGGAACAGCGTGACTTCATCGAGCAGGCGTTCCGGCGA
>NZ_DBIC01000127.1:6338-10279 GCF_002296545.1 Herbaspirillum sp. UBA812
ATCGAGCAGGCGTTCCGGCGAGCGCGCATCCTTGATGATGATGGAGCGCGAGAAACGGCGCAGGTGCTGCTCTTCCTCGGCCGACAGCGAACGGCCGGTATAGACGATCACCGGCGGGAAAGCCACGTGTTCCTGCTCGGCCATCTTTTCCAGCAACTGATAGCCGGACAGATCGGGCAGGTTCAGGTCCATCACCATGCAATCGAAGGTGGTCTCGCGCAGGCGGGCCAGTGCGTCGGCGGCCGTGCGCACGCCGACCAGGTTGATGTTCTCGCCGGCCAGCAACTGGCGGATGCTGTCGAGCTGGCGCGCATCGTCCTCGACCACCAGTACATGGCGCAGGCCCTGCAGGAACTTGGCTTCCAGCTTGCGGATCGCACCTACCAGTTCTTCTCGCTGCACCGGCTTCAATGCGTAGCCGATGGCACCGCGCTCCAGTGCCTCGTGCGAATAATCGGCCACCGAGACCACGTGTACCGGGATGTGGCGGGTCTTGGGATTGCGCTTGATCTGATCCAGCACGCCCAGGCCGGAGAAGTCAGGCAGGTTCATGTCCATCAGGATGGCGCTGGGGCGATACATCTCCGCCGCCGACACGCCCTCATTGGCCGAATGCGTGACCACGCACTGGAAGCCCATCTCGTGCGCCAGGTCGCGCAGGATCATGGCGAAGGCGGTGTCATCCTCGATCACCAGGATCAGGCGCGAGGACGATTCAATGCGGTGACGGTCATCATCGATGGCGATGTCCTGAAGTTTCGCCGGCGTACCGGGCACCACCTGCGGGCTGGGGATACGGATATCAGGCGCGGTAGCGACTTGCGCCGCCTGCAAGGTCGCAGCCGCCGCCGACGGTGCGGCAACGGCCGCCGGCGTCCGCACTACGGCCTGCTCGCCGCTGTAAACCTGCGGCAGCGAGAGCGTGAAGATACTGCCCTCGCCTACCCGGCTCTGCACCTGAATATCGCCCCCCAGCAGATGCGCCAGGTCGCGCGAGATCGACAGGCCCAGCCCGGTGCCGCCGTACTTGCGATGGGTGCTGCCATCGGCCTGGCGGAAGGCTTCGAAGATGAACTGATGCTGGTCGGCCCCGATGCCGATGCCGGTATCGCGCACGGCGAAGGCGATGCGGCCGCCGGCATCCGCATAGATGCGCAGGCTGACCTCGCCCTTCTCGGTGAACTTGATGGCGTTGGAGAGCAGGTTCTTGAGGATCTGGCCCAGGCGCTGCATGTCCGTTTCCATACGCTGCGGCACGCCCGGTTCGACCTCGACCTTGAAGCCCAGGCCCTTCTGCTGGGCCGTCATGGCGAAGCTGGCCTTGAGTTCCTCGGCCATCTTGCTGACCACAAAGGATTCGGAAACGATATCCAGCTTGCCCGCTTCCATCTTCGAGAGATCGAGGATGTCGTTGATCAGGGCCAGCAAGTCATTGCCGGCCGAGGAAATGGTTTGCGCGAAACGCACCTGCTCGTCGGACAGGTTGCCCTGCTTGTTGTCGGCCAGCAGCTTGGCCAGGATCAGGGTGGAGTTCAGCGGGGTACGCAGCTCGTGGCTCATGTTGGCCAGGAACTCGCTCTTGTACTGGTTGGCGCGCTCCAGCTCGGTGGCTTTTTCCACCAGCACCACCTGGGTCTTGGCCAGGTCGTCCTTCTGGATTTCCAGCAGTTGCGTCTGCTCTTCCAGCTGGGCATTGGTTTCTTCCAGCTCGGCCTGCTGGGTTTCCAGGCGCAGTTGCGAGGCCTTCAGGGCCTGGCCCTGCTCTTCCAGCTCTTCGTTGTTGACGCGCAGTTCTTCCTGCTGGGCCTGCAATTCCTCGGACTGGCGCTGAGTTTCTTCCAGCAGTTCTTCCAGACGGGTGCGGTCCTTGGAGGAACGCACGGCAATGGCGATCTGGTCCGACAGGCGCGCCAGCAGCTCTTCTTCCTCGGCCCGCACCTGGCGCAGGAAGCCAAGTTCAAACACGGCTTGCACCACACCATCGGCCGCTGCGGGCACGATCAGCAGCTCACGCGGTGCATGGCGTCCCACGGAAGAGGAAACGGTCAGGTATTGCGCCGGCACTTCCTTGACGTGCATGGCGCGATTGAGTTTGGCGGCCTGGCCCAGCAGGCCCTGGCCATCACGCAGGTGCGGCGGTTGTTCGCTCTCGTCTTCTTCCAGCGCATAGGCGGCGAAGCGCTGGAAGTCGCCGCTATCGGTGCGCAGGTAGATGGCGCCGACCTGAGCATTGAGGTAGGCAGTCAGGAAGGCCAGCGTGTTTTCACCCAGCGCCCCCAGGCGTTGTTCGCCCTGCAGGCGCTCGGCCAGGCCCATCTGGCCATTGCGGATCCAGGTCTGTTTTTCGCGGGCGCGATAATCGCGCGAAGTGGTCATGGCTGCGGCAATGATGAGCACCAGCAGCAAGCCCGAGCCGCCCCAGGCGACGGCAGTGGAAAACACCACGGCATCGCGCCAGTCGGATTGGCGGCTGGCCAGCAGGTCGCGTTCCTGTTCTTCCATGTCGCGCGACAGCACGCGCACGCGGTCCATGAACATTTTGCCGCGATCGGATTGCACCACGGCCAATGCGCCCGCTGTATCGCCATTGCGACGGCGGCTGACGGTCTCGGCCAGTTCTTCAAGTTTGTCGGCGACCACGCGCTCGATCTGCGACAGGCGCTGCAACTGATCCGGATTGTCGGAGAGCAGCTCGCGCAGCCTGGCGATCTCCCCAGGCAACGCGGCGCGTGCCTGGTTGTAGGGGCTCAGATAGGATTCGGTGCCCGTGAGCAGGAAACCGCGCTGGCTGGTCTCGGCATCCTTGAGCGTGGAGACCAGCACCTGCAACTGCTCGCGCACCTTCATGGTGTGCGAGACGGCATTGGCGGCCAGGCCCCGGCTGACCGAGGCTTCCCAGGTAAACAGGGCAATCAGCACCACCGCCAGGATGGCGACGGAAAAACCGATCAGCGGCCCCAGCGGCAGCGGCGGTCCGGAAAATGCGCCCTTGCCCTGGCGCTTCAACATGGCAATACGTTCTTCAGCTTGGCTGGAATAAACCCGCACGGTGCGCTCCGTTGTTCGAATCGTTGGTCGAGCTGCGGGGGTTCTGTGTGTCGCTGTGTCCCCCTCCCCTTGGTCTTGCGTCCGGGAAAGCCGCCGATTATACGGGCGGCTTCCGGTTTGCGCAGAGCGCCGGTGCGGCGCTTGATCGCGCACTCACCCGCCTCTGAACCCGGCTAGGACAAAGCGCTGCCGGTTCGGTTCCGCAGCGCTGTCATCCTGGCACTGACACTCGCTTTCAGGTGCCGGCCAGGCCGGCCGCGATATTGATGGACAAGCCGATGATGGCGGCATTGAACACGAAGCAGATCAGCGAATGCGCCAGCACCGACTTGCGTAACGCGCGCGAGGCCACGGCTACATCCGAGGTCTGCACGGCCACGCTGATGGTGAAGGCGAAATACAGGAAATCCCAGTAGCCGGGATTGCGTATGCCGTCCGGGAAGCGCAGCGGCAAGGCCTCCGGGTCATCGTCATCGGCGTAGAAGAGGCGCGCGTAATGCAGCGTGAAGATGGTCCCGATCAGGGCCCAGGAGCCGAACACGGTGGAGGCTGTAAAGGCATAGCGCAACAGCCTGCCGCGCTCGTCGTGATGGCTGCTGCCGCCCAGTTCCAGCAAGATGGCGAGCAAACTCGCAATGGCTGCCACGCAGACCATCACCAGTACCACGTGGGCGCTCTCGTCCTCGGTCTCGGCCAGGCGCTTGACGGCCTTGGCATCGGCCCGCAGCATCATCACCCACAGGCTCAGCAAATAGAACCAGACGCCGGCATTCCAGCCGATGAGGCTGCGGCCGATCCAGGTACTGGCGGGGAGAACGGTGGCGGCGGCGATCCCGATGGCGATGCCGATGAGCAAGCGCGGATGGACCTGGACGATGTGGCGGGGGGCGGGC
>NZ_DBIC01000127.1:10571-12920 GCF_002296545.1 Herbaspirillum sp. UBA812
CACGATGTGGCGGGCGACGGACATTGTTCTTGTTGATGTTGTGAGTCTTCTGTAAGGGCAGCGTCAATGCAGTGCCGCGAATGGGCAGGACATTAGCATGCCCTGCCCGCCCCTGCCAGCCATGCTTTCCCTCAGCATGCGCGGGCAGGCGGCCGCTGATGAGACCTAGTTACCCTTGGACAGCAGGTTGGCCAGCCGCACTGCGTCCTCGAAACTGGACAATCCGGTCAGGGCCATGGTGTTGATGGTCATCGGGCCTTGCACGCTGGCCACGTTGGTCACGCGGCCTTCCAGCACGGCGGCGAGCTGGCGGCCCATCAACTCGCGCGAGGCCGCCGCCAGCCTGGCGGTCCCGGTGGGCGAGAATTGCAGTACCAGCACCGGACGTCCGGCCGCATCCTTCTGCGCCGACGCGCGCTGCACGTCGCCGGCATCGAGTGCGGCGCGCGGGGCGAGATAGATGTCGCCACCCGGTGGTTCGCTCAGGCGCGCCTTGATCCAGCCCTGGGTCGGTACGGTGGTGGCACCGCGCAGTTCAAACAGGGTTGATGAAGAGAGACCATGGTCCGCGCTGCCCGAGGCACCGCCCGTGGCACAGCCCGCCAGCACCAGGACGGCACCGGCGGCGGCACCCAGCAACAGAGTGCGGCGACGCGCGGAAAAGCAAGGAGAAGCAGGCAGGCGGCTCAAAATTCGTGCTCCTTCAAGGCGCGCTGCGCGCGTTCGCGGGCGCTGGCCAGGGCTTCTTCCTCGGTCGGGAAGATGCCTACCGGAATGTAGGTTTCCGCGATCTCGGGCTCGCGCGACAGGCGCACGAAGACTTGCGCCTCGAAGCCTTCATCCGGTTTTTCAACCGCATCGTAGCGGGCGATATGGGTGCCACTTTGCAAGACCTTGTCCGTCATGCTGCCTCCTGAGTCGTTCACGATGAAGCCCGTTTGACACAGGGGCAGGCATGAGGTTCTGCATGAAAACGATGTCGTGCGGCAACTGCGGCCAGTGCGGCCATCGCCGCCGGGCTCAGCCCGCCAGCGGGAAGCGTACCGTGAAGATGGTGCCCTGCCCTTGCTCCTTGCAATCGACCGTGATGACGCCGCCATGGTCGTGCGCAATCTCGCGCACGATGGCCAGGCCCAGGCCGCTGCCGGCGATCTTGTCATTGGCGCGATAGTAGCGGTCAAAGATGAGCTCGCGGTGCTCGGGAGCAATGCCCGGGCCGGAATCTTCCACCGAAAGCACGGTGGCCCCCTCTTCTTCCAGGCAGCGCACCGTCACCGTTCCGTGCAAGGGGGAATAGCGCACGGCATTGTCGATGAGGTTGTCGATCAGGTCGGCGAGCAGGAAACGGTCGCCGCGCAGGCGTGCCGGCTGCAGGTCGAAGCCGAGGTCGATGTGTTTCTTGTCGGCCTCTTCGATGAAGTGCTGCACCGATTCTTCCACCAGCTTGTGCAGCGAGAGCTCTTCCAGCTTGCGGCTTTCGAACAGGCCAGGCTCCGAGCGCGCCAGCGCCAGCAGCTGCCGGCTCTGGCGGATCATGCGCTCCACCGAAGAGTTCATCATCGCCAGCGAGCGGGCGGTATCGGGCTGGTCCTGGTGCTTGTCATGCAGCAGTTCCAGTTGCAGCTTCAGGCCCGTGAGAGGCGTGCGCAATTGATGGGCAACGTCGGCCATGAAATTCTGCTGCGCCTGTTCACCCTTGCTGATGCGGGCCATCAGTTCGTTCATGGCCACGATCAGCGGCTGCAATTCCACCGGCGCACCAATGCCATCGATGGCCCCCAGCTTGCCGTGGCCGCGTTGTTCCAGGTTGCGCTGCAGGCTCTTCAAGGGACGCAGCCCGCGCCGCACGGCGATCAGCACCACCGACAGCGACCCGAAGGTCAGCCCGCCATCCAGCAGCAGGAAGGACAGCAGGATGGTGTAGTGCGCACGATCGCGCTTGCGGATGGTCTCGGCCACCGCCACCGAGATCACGCCATTCTTGACCCGCACCTGCATGGCCGAAATACGCACCGGTTCGCCGCGCATTTCGCCGTCATAGTTGAAGGGCCGGTCGAAAATCTCGCTCTCCGGCAGTTGCGGGAAGCCCTTGTCGCCCACCAGGATCTCGCCCTGCGAATTGCGCACGGCAAAGAAGGTGGTGTCGGAGTGATTGCTGCGCAGGATCTGCTCGGCCTGCTGGGTCAGCTCGGCAGTGGTGCGTTCCTGACGATGGCGCACCTGGGCATACAGGCCCCAGGTGGAATCCATCAGGTTCTGGTCGAACGCATGCTGGGCCGGCAGCCAGGCCAGCCAGTAGGTCAGGCCGGCTCCGACCAGATTGAGCAGCAGCAAGGGGGCGATCAGCCA
>NZ_DBIC01000012.1:0-3764 GCF_002296545.1 Herbaspirillum sp. UBA812
GTCACGCTGCTCAACAACATCAGCGCCGGCGGCGTCGGCATCACCGACGAGAAGAAGCTGCTGCCCACCACCCCGGGCGCCATGTATGAAGACTGCCAGCTCGAACTGGGAGATAACACCCTGGTCTCGGTCAAGCTGCAGGTGCGCGACTGCAAGGAGTTCAAGATGACCAACGGCAAGGTCGTCAATCGCTTCGGCTGCCAGTTCATTGACATCCCGCGCACCGTCCTGGCCGCCATCCAACGCTTCATCACCAAGCTGGAACGCGAACAGAACGCCAAGGCCTCGGGTATGATGTAATTCAGCGCCGCTTTCCCGGCGGCGCCCATGAAAAAACACCCCAGCAACCGGAAACCGGTTCTGGGGTGTTTTTTCATGGAAGGACGAGCAACAATCCAGCCCGCCCCACAGCAGAAAACTTCACACTTGCATGGTCATGATGTCGCGGTAGGCCGAAACCAGCTTGTTGCGCACCTGGATGCTGGTCTGGAAGGAGATGCTGGCCTTCTGGGAAGCGATCATCACATCCGACAGATTCACGCTGTCATCCCCCATGGCAAAGGCCTGCGACATCTTGGCGGCTTTTGCCTGGGAATCATTGACCTGGTCAATCGCGCCCTTGAGCACGTCGGCGAAGTCCACGCGCTGCGCCGGCTTTTCCGCCGCGACGCCGCTCTGGACCGGGTCCACGCCACCCTGGGCGCGGGCTGCCGCAGCCTTCAGCTGGGCCACCATTGCCTCGATCTTGCTGGTATCAATCACACTGTCGATTGCCATCTGCCACCTCTTGAGTTCATTTTGCCGCTTGGCAAAAGCACAATACGCATCTTCGCCATCTACAGCAGCACCTTAACACTGCTGCATTGACAAATCGCACCAATAAGCGGGGAATTTGCCATTCTGTTCGGGCGATCAAATTCTTCCTGCCAACGGACAATCCACACTGAGCAAAAAACCTCACAAAGGTAGGCAGTGATCAAAGTCTTTATCAAGCTGGCAATCGAGGGAACGCCAGAGGGGAAATCATGGCGGTAGCAGCCGACGGCACGATGACCGGCGAAACCAACAATCCGGGCGAACTCGGCAATATTGAGGGTATGCCCCAAGGGCAGGCCGCCCAAGGCGGCGTGATGGGTTACGCCCGTTCGCCGCAGGGCAAGCGCATTCTGCTCATCATTGCCGCCGCCGCCACCCTGGCGCTGATGGCGGGCATCTGGCTGTGGAGCCAGAAGGTCGAGTACCGCGTCCTGTTCGCCAATTTCAACGACCGCGATGGCGGAGCCATCGTGGCCTCGCTGCAGCAGATGAACGTGCCCTACAAGTACTCGGACGGCGGCACGGCCATCCTGGTCCCCGAGAACATGGTGCATGACGCTCGCCTGAAGCTGGCCTCGCAAGGCCTGCCCAAGGGCGGCAACGTCGGTTTCGAACTGATGGAAAACCAGAAGCTGGGCATTTCCCAGTTCCTGGAGCAGGTCAACTTCCAGCGCGCGCTGGAAGGCGAACTGGCACGCTCGGTACAATCTCTGGCTTCGGTGCAGACCGCCCGTGTCCACCTGGCCCTGCCCAAGGCCTCGGTGTTCGTACGCGACCAGCAGAAGCCGACCGCCTCGGTGATCCTCAGCCTCTACCCAGGCCGTTTCCTGGACCAGCAGCAAGTCAGCGCCATCGTCCATCTGGTGGCAAGCAGCGTGCCCGAGCTCTCGCCCAAGGCCGTGACCATCGTCGACCAGAACGGCAACCTGCTCTCCGACACCACCAAGCAAGCCCAGACCAACACGCTCGACCCGACCCAGCTGAAGTATGTCCAGGACATGCAGCAGGACATCGTCAAGCGCGTCGAGTCCATCATCGCCCCCATCGTCGGCAACGGCAACGTCCGCGCCGAGGCCACGGCTGATGTCGATTTCTCCCGCAGCGAGCAGGCCTCCGAGGCCTACAAGCCCAACCAGACGCGTGACACCGCCGCCGTGCGCAGCAAGCAGAGCAGCGAGGCCAACAGCGCCACCTCGGGTACCTCGGGCATTCCGGGTGCGTTGACCAACCAGCCCCCTGCCCCTGCCACCGCGCCGATCGTCAACCCGGCAGTGGCCAATGGTGCGGCCAACCAGAACGGTACCGCGGCCACCCCCAACGGCGCAGCACCGACCCCGGCGGCCAGCGGCAATTCGCGCAAGGACGAGACCATCAACTACGAGGTCGACAAGACCGTGCGCTACACCCAGCAACCCATGGGTGGCGTGCGCCGCCTGACGGTGGCCGTGGTGGTGAACTACAAGCGTACCCTGGACAATACCGGCAAGATCGTGATGCGCCCGCTGACCGAGGCCGAGCGCAACCAGATCACCGACCTGGTCAAGGAAGCGATGGGTTACAACAAGGATCGCGGCGACTCGCTCAACGTGGTCAATACCCAGTTCAGCACCGACATGGAACCGGAAGTGCCGCTGTGGAAGCAGCCAGGCATGATCGAACTGGCCAAGGAAATCGGCAAGTACGTGCTGGTGGCTGCGGTCCTGCTGTTCCTCTACTTCCGCGTGCTGCGCCCGATCGTCTGGAAGCTGTCGGGCCGCGAAGAGCGCGAGCGCCTGGCCAAGGAAAAGGCCGAGGCCGAGGCCGCCGCCGCTGCCGCAGCGGTTGCCGCCGGCTTCGATCCGGACGATCCGGACGCCATCGTCAACCTCTCCGGCGAGCCGGCAGTCGACGAGCGTGCACAGTACAAGGCCAACCTGGAAACCGCCAAGCAGTGGGCCAAGAATGATCCGAAGCTGGTGGCAAGCATCATCAAGTCATGGGTGAACAATGAGTAACGACGGCGTTCAGAAAGGTGCCATCCTCATGCTCGCCCTGGGCGAGGATGAGGCCGCCGAAGTCATGAAATACCTGGGCCCGAAAGAGGTCCAGAAGCTCGGCGCGGCCATGTCGGCGCTGCGCAACGTCAGCTTCGAGGAAATCAACGAAGTGCTGGAAGCCTTCGTCGCCGAAACCGGCCAGGCCTCCTCGCTGGGTCTGGATTCGGACGAATACATCCGCAGCGTGCTGACCAAGGCGCTGGGCGACGACAAGGCCACTTCCCTGCTCAACCGCATCCTCGGCGGGCGCGATGCCTCCGGTATCGAAAGCCTCAAGTGGATGGACGCGCAGTCGGTGGCCGAGCTCATCCGCAACGAACACCCGCAGATCATCGCCACCATCCTGGTCCACCTGGAGCGCGACCATGCCTGCGGCATCATCAACAATTTCACGGAACGTTTGCGCAACGACGTCATCCTTCGTATTGCAACCCTGGACGGCGTGCAGCCGGCCGCGTTGCGCGAACTCAACGACGTGTTGACCAAGCTGCTGACCGGCAACGAAAGCCTCAAGAAACAACAGATGGGCGGTATCCGCACCGCGGCCGAGATCCTCAACTTCATGTCGGGCGAGAACGAGACTGCAGTGATGAACAACCTGCGCTCCTACGACGAGGACATGGCGCAGAAGATCATGGACGAGATGTTCGTCTTCGAGAACATCATCGACATCGACGGCCGCGGCATCCAGCTGCTGCTGCGCGAAGTCCAGTCCGAGTCGCTGATCGTGGCGCTGAAGGGTGCCTCGCAAGGCCTGCGCGACAAGATCTTCGCCAACATGTCGCAGCGTGCGGCCGAGATGATGAAGGAAGACCTGGAATCCAAGGGACCGGTGCGCCTGTCCGAAGTCGATGCGCAACAGAAGGCCATCCTGCAGATCGTGCGCCGCCTGGCCGACGAAGGCCAGATCGT
>NZ_DBIC01000012.1:4087-4929 GCF_002296545.1 Herbaspirillum sp. UBA812
CTGGGTGCCAAGGGCGAGGACGCGTTCGTCTGATGCGTTTGAGGCAGATGCAATGTGCCGTCGGCATGCCGGCCTGAGGAGTCAAAGAAGCCATGCGTGCAAAGATCATTCCCAAGGAAGAGATGACGCCCTACCAGCGATGGGAGCTGGCGTCCTTCAACGAAGAACCCGAACCGGAGCCGCAGCCCGAAATGCTGCCCGAGGAAGAAGAATTCCTCGAAGAGCCGCCACCGGTCCCGCAACTGACAGCCGAACAGCTTGATGCCATCCGCGAGGCCGCCCGCCAGGAAGGTTTTGCCGAGGGCCGCGAACACGGCCTGCAGGCTGGCCGCTCCGAAGGCTACGTCGCCGGGCTCCAGCAAGGCCAGCAGGAAGTCAACGAAATCATCCAGCACTTCCGCCAGATCGCTGTCAATTTCAGCACCGAAGTCTCGCAGTGCAGTGAAAAGATGGCCCCCGAACTGCTGGACCTGGCGCTGGACCTGGCCAAATCCATGCTCAAGACGGCCCTGAACGTGCGTCCGGAACTGATCCTGCCGACCGTCAGCGCGGCCATCCACGCCCTGCCGGTGCTGCAGCTGCCGGCCAGCCTGACGCTGCATCCCGAAGATGCCGCCCTGGTGCGCAAACACCTGGGCGAAGAACTGGCCCAGCAAGGCTGGAAGATCGAGGAAGACGCCCATCTCGACCGCGGCGGCTGCCGTGTCGAAACCCGCACCAACCAGATCGATGCCACCACCCCGACGCGCTGGCAGCGCCTGGGCGAGTCGCTGTCCAAGCAGCTCGACTGGCTGGAATGATTCATCCGAAGTGATAGCTAGAACTCATTTCATCAATAGGCG
>NZ_DBIC01000115.1:0-12213 GCF_002296545.1 Herbaspirillum sp. UBA812
GGGGCTGAAGTGAATTGCGTTGAGTTGAGCCGGTCCGGATGGGCCGGCGGCTCAATCTGATGAAGCGCGACGGGCTCTTCCTTCCCTTTCTTTTTCTCCCCCCTCCACTGGCTCCTCCCTTCATGGAGCATGGACACACGCCATGCGAAGCCGCATGAACGGTCCGATGTCCCTGAGTTCTCGCACATCGAAAAAATTTAGACTTTCAGCGCAAATTATTCTCGTCCGACGGTAATTCCATTTCCCTCGGTTAATCTCTGCCCTCCATTTTGGTACCGATGCTTCCGGTGCAGCCTGCCCCGGGACCACCGCGTCAGCGGTGCATCGCCGGGGCATGAGTCGGTCTTCCATCGCTTCTCCTCCCCCGATGCACCTGTGAGCAACAGGATGCCGTTCACCCTGCGACGGCGTTCATCGTTTGGGGATGCAGTGATTTACCTTCCAACTGTGCTGCAGAGGCTTGCGGGCCTGCTGCTGCTCTTTCTTTCCTCCCTGGCCCAGGCACAGCAGCCGCTCGACGTGGCTTTCGCGGGCTTCGCCTATTCCGGCAGCGAGAGCACGCTGGACGACCGCTTTCCGTATTCGCGCCGCTACGAGGCGACCCGCAAGCGTGCCGGCACCACCCTGCATCAGACACTGATGCAGCAACTGCAGGCCACGCCGCCAGCCCACCTGCGCATCGTGCCGCAACTCGACGAACTCAAGGGCCGCGACCAGGCGCTGGCCGTGGCGCTGGTGGTCGGCAACGAGATGGTCTCCGAGGAAAGCTTCGGCAGCCTGCACAAACTGCTGATCGTGGTGCGCGCGCAGGTGATGTTCTTCGATTTCAAGTCCATGAACGTGATCCGTTCCTATCCCGTCAGCTTTGCCTACGTCGACGTCCTGGATCACCCGGCTTCGGAAGGCGAGATCCTGTCCCGCATCGCCCTGGTCTACGAAGGCAACGGCGGCAAGCCCGGCATACTCGGCCGCTTCGTCAACAACGTGGCCAAGGCCGAGTTGCCGGCGCAGGTGTCGCGCACTCTGCAGGTAGTCAACGTGCAGGTGAGCCCGGAGGCATCTGGCCTGCTGCCTGACTTCCTGAAGTCCGCTCCCGGCGCATTGGAGAACTGGGCCGCCGATCTGGCCGGCGAAGCCATCTCCACACGCGCCGGCGTACCCATCCTGCCCTTCAGCAAGGGCTATGCGATCGGCAACGTGATGTCCTTCCGCGTCTCCGATGGGGCCGTGTGGGACCTCAAATTGCCCAAGCCCGACTACGAGATCAGCGTCGATCTCACCGGTTTCAAGAAGGTCCGGTTCAGCGAAGTTGAAGGCGGTGCCACCACCTACGTCTACGGTGCCTACGGCGGCATCCGCCTGATCGAACCGCTGGGCAACAAGGTGTATCTGGATACCGCGCTCAAGAACGGCGAGTCGCGCGTGATTCCGGCCAGCCAGGATTACGTGGACGACTTCCCGCATTTCTATGACGCGCTCAATGGCATGTTCGTCAAGCTGGCCCAGGTCATCGATGGCCGGGGTGACGAGAAATGGCTCAAGAGCGCCGCTGCCGCTCAAGACATCGAACAACAGATTGTCCACACCAAGGAGTTGATGAAGTCATGCAAATAAATCGCCATCCCATCCGCCATCTTTGCCGGTCTTTCCTCATCCTGCTGATGGCGGCGCTGGCCCTGTCGGCGCAGCCGGCCCTGGCGCAGATCCAGCAGGCCCGTGGCCAGTACTCGCTGAGCTACAAGGAATCGGTTGGCGTATTCGACCGCACCGAGGCCTCGCCGGCCATCAAGCAGAAGGCACGCCAGGAGGCCGCGCTGAAGGCGGTCGAAAGCTACTACGCTGAAGCCGGTCAATCGGAGTCGGCCAACTTCGATGCGATCCGCGCCAAGATTCTTGAGAATCAGGATCGCTACATTCTGGATACCACCGTGCTCTCCGAAACCGATGACCCCAAGGAGATGCGCTACACCATCGCCGTGCGCGTCTCGCTGAACGTGGCCAATCTGCGCAACGCCGTGCAGGCCAGCTCGGCGGTGGGCAAGGCAGCCCAGGGCGAGAAGTCGGCCATGAGCTTCGTGTTCGTCTCGCGCCAGGTGGACAGCGCCAAGTCTTACGATGATCGCGTCTACAAACGCCAGGACGAGGGTGCGCAATTCTCCGGCTCGGCCACCGCCAAGGAGAGTTACAAGGAGTCCACCAACGAAGGTGAATCGGTAGGGAAGGGGCGCGTCAGGACCCAGGGTGCGATCTCGCGCGAGAGCCGTAACGGTGTCGACGTGTCGGCCAAGTCGACCGTCACCTCGGAGACCGGCGGCAGCACCACGCGCAAGGCGACCGACACTACCTGGCGCGTGCTGCCCAGTGCCAACCTGAACCAGACCTTCGTGGCCAAGTTCTCCCAGGCCGGCTATGACGTCATCGAAGCGGCCATGGTGGAAACCGCCGGCTTCAAGATCGCCGCCATCGAGGCCGACTACAAATCCGGAAATGATTTGCAGCCGCAGACCCTGCGCGCGATCGCAGCCGGCATGAAGGAACATCAGATCCCCTACATCGCCCTGGGCACGCTGGACGTCGGCTTGGCCGAGAAGGATCCGCAGAGCGGGCTGCAGCGCGTGGCGGTGACCGTCAATGCCAAGGTGTGGGACGTGACCAAGCCCATTCCCCGCACCCGCGTGGCGGTGGGCCCGGTGGCCTATGCCGGCGTCGGACCGACCGAAGAGGAGGCGCGTGGCAATGCGCTCAAGGCCGCCGCCAGCAATGCTGCCCAGGAACTGTCGAGCCGCATGGCCACCATGGGACTGCAGTGATTGCGCCGCTTTTTTCCTTTGTTTCCCTCTGACTGAAAGATCTTCATGAAAAAATCTATCGCGTTCGCCGTGGTCTCGATGGCCCTGGTTTTCCCTGTTACCAGCTTCGCCCAGTTCGGCAATTTCCTGGGAGGCAGCAAGCCCGCTTCTTCCAGTACAGGTGCCGATCTGTCCGGACAGCAGTCGCAGCTCACGCGCACCTATCGTGCGGCCGGCAAGGACGTGCTGACTGCCAACGGCCACATCGGTGCAGCGCTTGGCATCAAGGCCCAGGCCATCAATGCGGCGGCGACGTCCGATTCGATGTCGGCCAGCGACCTGGAGGCGCAGGACAAGGCCATCAGCGCCGATGCCCAGGCCATCTCCGACGCATTGAAGAGCGGTGCCACCCTCAAGGATGAGGCGGCCAGGAAGGAATACGCAGAGGGCCTGGTGGTACTGGTCCAAGGGGTGAAAAAATACATCGCCATGTCGGCCGAGGCGCAGACGTTTGCCAATGGCCTGAGCAGCGCCTCGCCGATGCAGCTGCCCGGTCTGCAATCGGGTGCCTACATCGTCAAGAGCCTGCCCACCAGTATCGGCAACCTGACCGGGCTGCTGAAGAATGCGGTCAGCTTCGCCAGGAGCAATGGCGTGGCAGTCCCGGCCGATGCCACCAGCGTGCTGTGATGGCGCCCGGACTGTTCCATTGAGAGGACGCCATGCAGCCAAGAGTGCGAGCAATACTGATGGTTTTGTCGATGGCGTTGCTGTCGGCCTGTGACAGCAAGGACGAGTCGGCTGCTGGTGTTTCTGCCAGCAGTCAGACGACGTCCACGGCGGCGACACAGTCGCCGGCGCCGCCGGCGCTGGGCGTGGGCAGTACCAGCCGCGTCAGCCGCGAGGCCGAGGCGGTCGGCAGCACGCTGGAACTGGCCGTGGTGGCTGCCTTGCAATCGGCGGTGGCGCAGGTCAACGGCGTGCAGATGGCGAACCGGATGCACAGCCTGCGGCAGGGGCTCGATGTGGTGGTCAACGGCGAGCGGGATTCCGTGCGCACCGAGGCCTTCGCGCAACGCATGGTCGCGGCCTCGCAGGGTGCGGTGCTGAGTTACGAGATCCTCTCGCAGGAGGAAATCGACAAGCTTGATGAAGAGACTGTCGCCAAGGTGCAGGCCAGTGACGCCGGGTACCGCTATTCTTCGGCGGTGCAGGGGGAGGGCAGCCAGGGCGCGCAGTCGGCGTCGGCCGAACTCAGTCACAAGGCCATGCGCAGCTACTGGAAGGTCAAGTTGCGCGCCGAGATCGCCCAGTACCAGGCTCCCGATGAGAAGGGCCGGCCGAAGATCGTGGTGGTGCTGCCCAAGACCCTGGTGTCCACCTATGCGGTCGGCGATAGCAAGGTTGCCTCCGATGAAGTTGCGCGTGCGGTGCGTGGCCGCCTGTCGGACATCCTCACGCAGACCAGGCGCTTCATCGTGCTGGATCGCGAATTCGGTGCCGAGCTGCAAGCCGAGATCGATCACATCAACAGCGGCAACGTGCGTGTGCAGGACAGTGCCCGCATCGGCCAGCAACTGGCCACGGATCTGTTGCTGATTCCGACCATCGAGCGCTTCGACTATCCGCGCTCGGTACGCAAGCTGCGCATGTCCGAACGTGAGCTGGTGTCGTACGCGGGCGGCGGTCGCATCACCTTGCGGCTGGTCAACGCGGCCACCGGCCAGGTGGTGCTGTCGCAGAGCTTCGAGCACAAGCTGGCCAGTGCCGATCCGAGTACGATGCCGCGGGTCATCGATGGCAAGAGCATGGCGGCCGGGTTGATGGATGCCTTGTCCAGTCAGATTGGTGGTGCCATCGTGACGGAAATCTTCCCGGTATCGGTGGTCTCGCTGGAGGGCGATCAGGTGGTCCTGAGCCAGGGTGGTGAATCGCTGTAGGCGGGCCAGCGCTGGAAGGCCGTCTATCTGGGGGAAGAACTCAAGGACCCGCAGACCGGCAATTCGCTGGGGCGCAAGGAAACGCCGGTGGGGACCATCCGCATTGATCGCGTCGCTGCGCAGACTTCCTATGGCACGGTGGAGGAGGACGGCAAGCTGGGTGACAAGCCTTTCGCTGCCGGTGCCATCGAGCTGCGCGGGCAACTGCCCAAGCTCGCTGCCGCTGAAACCGGTGCGGCCAATGGCAAGGAAGCCGCGGCGCCGGTGGCTGCAGCTTCTGCACCAGCCAAGGCCAAGAACGGGAAGCCGAACGTGGCTGCGGCAGCCAGTGAGGGTTCCAAGGCCAGCGCACCGGTTGTAGATGACAAGTGGTAAGACGTAGAGCGTGGCCCGGTGCGCAAGGATAGAAAAGGATGGCGCCGGGCCGCGACGCTTGATGATGACTCAACGCATAGTCGAGGATCGCCAGTTTGCGCTGCGCCCTCTTGTTCAGTGCCGGTCTCCAGCGCAAAGCAGGTCGGCGGCAAAGCGAAAATGGCTGTCGAAATGAAGGATTTTTCTCCGATCGCATCAAAGCAGCCGGTTTTGGCGGGGCCGAGGAATAAAAAGGCAAAAATTCCAGGCAATAAAAAAGCCCAGCATCGCTGCTGGGCTTTTTTGTCCTTGATCTACAAGGTAATTCTGGTCGGGGTGAGAGGATTCGAACCTCCGGCCTCTACGTCCCGAACGTAGCGCTCTACCAGGCTAAGCTACACCCCGTCGAGTGAGATCTAAGTCAGTGATTTCGATCTACTGCGAAAGCCGATAATTCTAACAGGGATTTTTTGAATTGGCTATCGGGAAGTGAAATAATTGCATCCGCAGCGCGCCGGGCGGCGATTTCCGCCTGTTCGCGCGTATAAGCCAGTGCGCCCGAATGGGTGATGGCCGACAGCACTTCGTCGAAATGCTGTTCGTCGCCGTTCTCGATGCAGGTGCGCACCAGTTCGCGCTGTTGCGGCGTGCCGTGCTGCATCAGCCAGATCAGCGGCAGCGTGGGCTTGCCTTCGCGCAGGTCGTCGCCGACGTTCTTGCCGATCTCGGCACTGTTGCCGGAATAATCCAGTACGTCGTCGATCAGCTGGAAGGCGGTGCCGATGGAGCGGCCATATTCACCGGCAGCTTCGATGCCGGCTTCGTCGGCACCGGCAATCAGGGCGCCGATCTGGCTGGCGGCCTCGAACAGCTTGGCGGTCTTGGAACGGATCACCTGCAGGTAGCCGGCTTCATCGACATCCGGATTGTGCATGTTGAGCAGCTGCAGCACCTCGCCCTCGGCGATGACGTTGGTGGCGTCGGCTACGATTTCCATCACGCGCGGATTGCCCACCGCCACCATCATCTGGAAGGCCCGCGAATACAGGAAGTCGCCTACCAGCACCGAGGCCGCATTGCCGAACATGGCATTGGCAGTCTGCTTGCCACGGCGCAACGAGGATTCGTCGACCACGTCGTCATGCAGCAGCGTGGCGGTATGAATGAATTCGATCACGGCCGCCAGCGAGTGGTGATGCTCGCCCTTGTAGCCGAAGGCATTGGCGATGAGCACTACCAGCACCGGGCGCAGGCGCTTGCCGCCCGCACTGATGATGTATTCGGCGACCTGGTTGACCAGCGGCACCTCCGAGTACAGCTGCCGGCGGATGACTGCGTTGACCGCCTCCATGTCGGCGACGATCGGATGCATGATGGTTTGTTGCGAAGCGTTTTGTACGGCGGCAGACAAGGCGGAACCTGTGGAAAATGGTTATTCCCCGGATTATACGATGACAAGGCAGGGGCACGCCAAAGAGCCTGAGACCGGAAAGTAAAGGTTTTTCATTGATGGAATGAAAACATGGGTGGGGATGCGGGTTGCTTGGCAGGCAAGTCCTCTTCCATTGTCCTGCCGGAAACTGTGTTGTACAGAGGTCGGGCAAAGTGTCAAGCCTTTTGACCGAGCGGCTAAGTGCCTGTATAATTTGCGGTTTTCCTGTTTCGCCATGGGTTTTTGACGGGTGCGGCAAGGGAAAAATCGTTCTTATTCATTCATTCGTGAGGTTTCACATGTACGCGGTCATAAAAACCGGCGGCAAACAATACAAAGTTGCTGCTGGCGAAAAACTCAAAGTAGAACAGATACCGGCTGACATTGGCTCCGAAATCACTTTGGATCAAGTGCTCGCAGTGGGCGCAGGCGAAACCGTGAAGTTCGGTGCGCCGCTGGTCGCAGGTGCTACGGTGCTGGCTACTGTGGTAGCGCAAGGTCGCCATGACAAGGTCCGCATCTTCAAGATGCGTCGTCGCAAGCACTACCAAAAGCGTCAAGGCCATCGTCAGAACTACACCGAACTGCAAATCGTCTCGATCAACGCTTGAGCGTTGACCCGAACGAACTGCTCATCCAAAGTCATCAAGGAGTTTTAAATGGCACACAAAAAAGGCGGCGGCACTACGCGCAACGGCCGTGACTCAGAATCGAAACGCCTGGGCGTCAAGGTTTATGGCGGCCAAGTGATCAACGCTGGCGGCATCATCATCCGTCAACGCGGCACCCGCGTCCACGCTGGCGAAAACGTCGGCGTCGGCAAGGACCACACCCTGTTCGCCCTGAAGGACGGCAAGGTCAAGTTCGTTGTCAAGGGCCTGCAACAGCGTCAATACGCTACCGTCGTTACGGCGTAAGCGTTCCTGTCATCCGGGTTCGCCCGGAAACCAGGCATAAAAAAGGCTCTGCCGATGGTGGAGCCTTTTTGATTTTTGAAGAGCCGTCAACAAAGCGCCGAGCCCAGGCTTCCGTCGGGAGCTCCGGGGTGGGTCCTGACCAGGACCGAGGTGCATCGACGTTTTGTTAGCGGCTCCCATGTCCCATGAGGCGTCCAAATCATGAAATTCATCGACGAAGCACGTATTGAAGTCGTGGCGGGGGATGGCGGCAACGGTGTCGCCAGCTTCTGCCGCGAGAAATTCCGCCCCTTCGGCGGTCCCGACGGCGGCGACGGCGGCAAGGGCGGCACCATCTGGGCCGTGGCCGACCGTAACGTCAACACCCTGATCGACTATCGCTACGCCAAGTTGCACCGCGCCGGTCGCGGCGAAAACGGCCGTGGCTCGGACTGCTACGGCAAGGGTGCCGATGACGTCTACCTGCGCATGCCGGTGGGCACGCTCATCGTCGACATCAACACCGGCGAACACATCGCCGACCTGACCTTCCACGGCCAGACCGTGATGCTGGCCAAGGGCGGCGAAGGCGGCTGGGGCAACATCCACTTCAAGACCTCCACCAACCGCGCCCCGCGTCAGAAGACCGAAGGCAAGGAAGGCGAACGCCGCGAGCTGCGCCTGGAACTGAAGGTGCTGGCCGACGTGGGCCTGCTGGGCATGCCCAATGCGGGCAAGTCGACCTTCATCACGGCCGTCTCCAATGCCCGTCCGAAGATCGCCGACTATCCCTTCACCACCCTGCACCCCAACCTGGGTGTGGTGCGCGTGAGCCATGAAAAGAGCTTCGTGATCGCCGACATTCCCGGCCTGATCGAAGGTGCGGCCGATGGTGCCGGTCTGGGCGTGCAGTTCCTGCGCCACCTGCAGCGCACCGGGCTGCTGCTGCACATCGTCGACCTGGCCCCCTTCAATGAGGAAGTCGATCCGGTCAAGGAAGCCAAGGCCATCGTGCAGGAACTGAAGAAGTACGATCAGTCCCTGTTCGACAAGCCGCGCTGGCTGGTCCTGAACAAGCTGGACGTGGTGCCCGAGGCCGAGCGTGCCAAGCGCGTGAAGGATTTCGTCAAGCGCTTCGGCTGGAAGGGCCCGGTCTTCGAGATCTCCGCACTGAACCGTGATGGCTGCGAAGAGCTCATCAACGATATCTACAAGTATCTGGAAACCAAGCGCAACGAAGAGCACCGCGCCGAAGAAACCCAGATGACCGAGGAAGCCCGCGCCATCTCCAGCATCGATCCGGACGATCCGCGCTTCAAGGTCCTGGACTGATTCATCCCGGCGCAGCCCTGATCCTTCTTGGGGCTGCGCGCGGGGGCGGTTCGGGCTATCATCTCTGCCTGTCGGATTTTACGACCGCTCCCAGAAGAATCAGAACCCGGAACACTATGCAATCGGTCATTCAACGCGCCAAGCGACTCATCATCAAGGTTGGCTCTTCCCTGGTCACCAATGATGGCAAGGGCCTGGACGCCAACGCCATCGCCCGCTGGGCGGAACAGATCGCGCAATTGCGTGCGCTCGGCAAGGAAGTGGTGCTGGTCAGCTCCGGCGCGGTGGCCGAGGGCATGCAGCGCCTGGGCTTCGACAAGCGCCCCACCGGCATCCATCACCTGCAGGCCTGCGCGGCCGTGGGCCAGATGGGCCTGGCACAGATCTACGAAACCAGTTTCCGCAAGCACGACCTGCACACCGCACAGGTGCTGCTGACCCACGCCGACCTGGCCGACCGCGAACGCTACCTCAATGCCCGCTCCACCCTGTTCGCCCTGCTGCAACTGGGCGTGGTGCCGGTCATCAACGAGAACGATACGGTGGTCACCGATGAAATCAAGTTCGGCGACAACGACACCCTTGGCGCGCTGGTGGCCAATTTGATCGAAGCCGAAGCGCTCATCATCCTCACCGACCAGCCGGGCCTGTTCACCGCCGATCCGCGCAAGGATCCGGCGGCCACCCTCATTTCCGAAGCGCGTGCCGGCGACCCGTCGCTGGAGCTCATCGCCGGCGGCACGGGCACCGGCATCGGCCGCGGCGGTATGCTGACCAAGATCCTCGCCGCCAAGCGCGCGGCCACCTCCGGCGCACATACCGTGATTGCCTGGGGACGAGAGGAACAGGTCCTCACGCGCCTGGCTGCAGGTGAAGCCATCGGTACCCAGCTCAATGCCGAGACCGCGCAACTGACCGCGCGCAAGCAATGGATGGCCGATCACCTGAAGACCGCCGGCCGCGTGGTGCTCGATGCCGGCGCAGTGCAGAAGCTGAGCCTGGAAGGCAAGTCGCTGCTGCCTATCGGCGTGGTGGAAGTCTCGGGCGAGTTCGGCCGGGGCGACGTGATTACCTGCGTGGACGAGAGCGGCCGCGCCATCGCGCGCGGCATGAGCAACTACAACAGCTCGGATGCGCGGCGCATCATCCGCCATCCTTCCTCCGAGATCCAGGCCATCCTCGGGTTTGTCGAGGAGCCGGAACTGGTGCATCGGGATAATCTGGTGCTGCTGTGAAGGCGATGCATTGCAGTAAAGAAATAATTTATACGATTTATACGATATAAATCATTTCATGCGGACAATAAAAAACGCGGCCAAGGCCGCGTTTTTTATTGTGTGCTTCGAGCCAGCCGCCGGGATCAGCGACGCACAGGATCAATACGCGTCTGCGTCTTGAGGCGATTGACGATGCTCTTGACGTTCTCATTGTCGGCAATGATCTTGCCTTCGCAGAAATAATCCTTGAACAGCGCGCCATCGATGCGATTGACGCCGATATCGCGGATCGGCTGCCACTTGTCGCGGCGCGAGCGCGACCATTTGCCATCGGGATGGCCGAAGGCGTAGGTCTTCTTTTCCCAGGTCTCGCAGCGCATGCCTTCGTACATCACGTTGACCGCACCGCCTTCGGTCTTGGTGACCACGGTGTAGCGCACCACCTTGTCGGTGCCGATCGAAACGGAATTGGTATCGATGTAGCCCTTCATGGTGGCATTCGGGCTGAGATAGAACTCGGCCAGGTTCTGCTCTTGCGGCGTCGGCGGCAACTGCACGGCGATTTCCTGCCAGGGCTTTTCCTCGTCGTCGAAGTCTTCATCGAAGCTCTGTGCCAGTGCGCCGGCGCAGGCCGCCAGCAGCGAGCAGGCCAGCACCGCGCGGCGCAGGCCGCGCACGGTGAACAGGGGATGTGGGGGTTCAGGTTGCTGGAAAGAGGGCATGGAACTCACTTGGTTTCCGGCGTGCTCGCGCCGTTGCAGGGCTGGGCTTGTGCGGCCTGGCCCGGATTCTTGTGGGGATGCGCTATGCGCCCGGCTTGCTCGGCCCGGCGCGGGCCGTGGCCCGGACGACTCAGGAAACGCGACAATTCCTGCAGCGCCTGCTGATAGACCTCGCGCTTGAACTCGATGACCACATCAAGTGGCACCCAGTAGTCATGCCAGCGCCAGGCATCGAATTCCGGATGCGAGGTGCCACGCAGGTTGACGTCGCAATCGCGCCCGACCATGCGCAGCAGGAACCAGATCTGCTTCTGGCCGCGGTAATGGCCGCGCACTTCGCGCTTGATGAAATGATCGGGGACTTCGTAGCGCAGCCAGTCACGGGTGCGGCCGATGATCTTGACGTGCTCGGCACGCAGGCCGATCTCTTCTTCCAGTTCCCGGAACATCGCCTGTTCGGGGGTCTCGCCGTGCTTGATGCCGCCTTGCGGGAATTGCCAGGAGTGCTCGCGTACGCGCTTGCCCCACCACACCTCGTTATTGGCGTTGAGCAGGATGATGCCGACGTTCGGGCGGAAGCCTTCTCGATCCAGCATGGTGATCCTCAAACTTTCTGCGGCTGGAAGTCCCTTTCAGGCAGGCTCATGCGACTGCGGGCGCACGCGGCAAAGCCGGTACGCCAGGCGGTCAGGAGCAATCACATCGATGCACGGATGTCATTGAAACTAGGAGCAAATCTGCAAAGAAAGGGCGCATCAGCCAGCTAATCCTTTAAAATTGGAACGATTATAACCCTCCTCTTTTTAAAAAGAACCGACCGTCATGCGCGCCTCACGTTTTTTTATTTCCACCCTGAAAGAAGCCCCGTCCGACGCTGAAATCGTGAGCCACAAGCTGATGATGCGTGCCGGCATGATCAAGCGTCTGGGAGCTGGCATCTACACCTACATGCCCATGGGTCTGCGCGTGATTCGCAAGGTCGAAGCCATCGTGCGCGAGGAAATGAATCGCGCCGGTGCCGTCGAGCTGTTGATGCCGGTGGTGCAGCCGGCCGAGCTGTGGCAGGAAACTGGCCGCTGGAACAAGATGGGGGCCGAGCTCATGCGCGTGAAGGATCGCCATGGCCGCGACTTCGCCATCCAGCCGACCTCCGAAGAAGTGGTCACCGATGTGGCCCGTACCGAACTGCGCAGCTACAAGCAATTGCCGGTCAACTTCTATCACATCCAGACCAAGTTCCGCGACGAGCGCCGCCCGCGTTTCGGCCTCATGCGCGGCCGTGAATTCACGATGAAGGATGCCTACTCCTTCGACCGCGATGTCGATGGCCTGAAGAAGTCCTATCAGGCCATGTATGACGCCTACGTGCGCATCTTCACCCGCTTCGGCCTGGAGTTCCGCGCCGTGGCCGCCGACAATGGTGCCATCGGCGGTTCCGGTTCGCACGAGTTCCACGTGATCGCCGCCACCGGTGAGGACGCACTGGTCTATTGCCCGACCTCCGATTACGCCGCCAACATGGAAGCGGCCG
>NZ_DBIC01000244.1:0-12370 GCF_002296545.1 Herbaspirillum sp. UBA812
CGCCGTGCGTTCCTCCGCCACCGCAGAAGACCTGCCTGACGCGTCCTTCGCCGGTCAGCAGGAAACCTTCCTGAACGTGGTCGGCATCGACAACGTGCTCGAAGCGATGAAGCACGTCTTCGCCTCGCTCTACAACGACCGCGCGATCTCCTATCGCGTCCACAAGGGTTTCACGCACGCCGAAGTGGCCCTGTCGGCCGGCGTGCAGCGCATGGTCCGTTCGGACGTGGGCGCGGCTGGCGTGATGTTCACCATCGACACCGAATCCGGCTTCAAGGATGTGGTCTTCATCACCTCCAGCTATGGCCTGGGTGAGACCGTGGTGCAGGGTGCCGTCAACCCGGACGAATACTACGTCCACAAGCCCATGCTGGAACTGGGCAAGCAGCCGGTGATCCGCCGCAACCTGGGTTCCAAGCTGATCAAGATGGAATTCACCGGCGAAGCCAAGGCCGGTCGTTCGGTCAAGACCGTGGATGTGCCGGTGGAACTGCGCAACCGCTATTCCCTGACCGACGCCGAAGTGGTGGAACTGGCCAAGTACGCCACCATCATCGAGAAGCACTACCAGCGTCCGATGGACATCGAATGGGGCAAGGACGGCCGCGACGGCAAGCTCTACATCCTGCAGGCCCGTCCGGAAACCGTGAAGTCGCAGCAGAAGGCGACCGATGCGCAACAGCGCTTCAAGCTCAAGAGCTCCGGCACCGTGCTGGCCACCGGCCGTGCCATTGGCCAGAAGATTGGTGCCGGTCCGGTGCGCGTCATCAGCGATCCGGCTGAAATGGAACGCGTGCAGCCCGGCGACGTGCTGGTGGCTGACATGACCGACCCCAACTGGGAACCGGTCATGAAGCGTGCCTCGGCCATCGTCACCAACCGTGGTGGCCGTACCTGTCACGCCGCCATCATCGCGCGTGAGCTGGGCGTGCCGGCCGTGGTCGGCTGCGGCGATGCCACCGAAGTGTTGAAGGATGGCACCCTGGTGACGGTCTCCTGCGCCGAAGGCGACGAAGGCAAGATCTATGATGGCCTGCTGGAAACCGAAGTGACCGAAGTGGCCCGTGGCGAACTGCCCCCGATCCCGCTGAAGGTGATGATGAACGTGGGCAACCCGCAGCTGGCCTTCGACTTCCAGTCGATCCCCAACGGCGGTGTCGGCCTGGCGCGTCTGGAATTCATCATCAACAACAACATCGGCGTGCACCCCAAGGCCATCCTGGAATACCCGAACATCGACGCCGACCTGAAGAAGGCCGTCGAATCGGTCGCCCGTGGCCATGCTTCGCCCAAGGCCTTCTACGTCGACAAGCTGGCTGAAGGCATCGCCACCATCGCTGCGGCCTTCTGGCCCAAGCCGGTGATCGTGCGCCTGTCGGACTTCAAGTCCAACGAGTACAAGAAGCTCATCGGCGGTTCGCGCTACGAGCCGGACGAAGAAAACCCGATGCTGGGCTTCCGTGGTGCCGCGCGTTACCTGGCCCACGACTTCGCCGAAGCCTTCCAGATGGAATGCCAGGCCATGAAGCGTGTGCGTGAAGACATGGGCCTGACCAACGTCGAGGTGATGGTGCCCTTCGTGCGTACCCTGGGCCAGGCCGAGAAGGTCATTGGTCTGCTGGGCAAGTACGGCCTGAAGCGTGGCGAGAACGGCCTGCGCGTCATCATGATGTGCGAAGTCCCGTCCAACGCCATTTTGGCCGAGCAGTTCCTGGAGCACTTCGACGGCTTCTCCATCGGTTCCAACGACCTGACCCAGCTGACCCTGGGCCTGGACCGCGATTCCGGCATGGAACTGCTGGCCGCCGACTTCGACGAGCGTGATCCGGCCGTGCAGGCCTTGCTGACCAAGGTCATCGCTACCTGCCGCGAAAAGGGCAAGTACGTCGGTATTTGCGGCCAGGGTCCTTCGGACCATCCGGACTTCGCCGAATGGCTGATGGACCAAGGCATCGAGTCCATCTCGCTGAATCCGGATACCGTCATCGACACCTGGCAGCAGCTGGCCAAGAAGTGATGAAGCAAGAAGTGATGAAGCTTTAAGCGTCACTCAAGACCAACTTCGAAAGAAGTGAAAGGCGCGGACAGAAATGTCCGCGCCTTTGTTTTATTTTCTCAAGCTGCAGTAGACTGCGGGTGTTTGCAGTTTTCTTCATGGGGATTCGACGATGACGGACTGGTCACTCTGGCTGGTGCTGGCCGGCGCGCTGTTAGGTGCAGAACTCTTCACAGGCACCTTTTACCTGCTCATGATCGCGCTGGGACTGGTGGCCGGCGCCATCGCTGCCTGGTGCGGCCTGATGCTGGAATGGCAGTTGCTGGTGGCCGCCGTGGTCGGCGTGGCGGCGGTGCTCGGTCTTCGCCGCAGTCCTTATGGCCGGCTGCGACGCAGCAGCGCCAACGATGATCCCAATCTCTTGCTCGATATCGGCCAGAGCGTCGAGGTCCCGGCCTGGCAAGTGCACGGCAACCAGTTCATGGCGCGCGTGCCTTATCGTGGCGCGCAGTGGGATGTCGAGCTGCTGCCCGGCCATCATGCCCGCCCCGGCAGCTTCGTCATCCGCGAAATCCGCGGCAGCCGTCTGCTGGTCGCACCGCGTTGATCTGCATCTTCATTTTCCCCCTCTCGTTTTCAGGAGAATTTCATGCTGGGTAGCGTCACTCTGGTCATCTTTTTCCTTGCCATTGTCTTCGTCGTGCAGACGGTCAAGGTGGTCCCGCAGCAGCATGCCTGGGTGGTCGAGCGCCTGGGCAAATACCACGCCACGCTGGCCCCTGGCCTGAACATCGTGGTGCCCTTCATCGACCGCGTGGCCTACAAGCACATCCTCAAGGAAATCCCGCTGGACGTGCCGCCCCAGGTCTGCATCACCAAGGACAACACGCAATTGCAGGTCGACGGCATCCTGTATTTCCAGATCACCGACCCGATGCGCGCGTCCTACGGCTCCTCCAACTACATCGCGGCGATCACCCAGCTGGCGCAGACCACGCTGCGCTCTGTAATCGGCAAGATGGAACTGGACAAGACCTTCGAGGAACGCGACCACATCAACACCGCCATCGTCAGCGCCATCGATGAATCGGCGGAAAACTGGGGCGTGAAGGTGCTGCGCTATGAAATCAAGGACCTGACCCCGCCCAAGGAAATCCTGCACGCCATGCAGGCCCAGATCACCGCCGAGCGCGAAAAGCGCGCCCTGATCGCTGCCTCCGAGGGGCGCAAGCAGGAACAGATCAACATCGCCACCGGTGAGCGCGAAGCCGCGATTGCCCGCTCCGAAGGCGAGAAGCAGGCCTCCATCAACCGTGCCGAGGGCCAGGCTGCGGCCATCCTCGCCATCGCCGAAGCCAGCGCCGAAGCGATCCGCAAGACCGCCGCTGCGATCGAGCAGCCGGGCGGTTCGGATGCGGTCAACCTGAAGGTCGCCGAGCAGTATGTCGATGCCTTCGGAAAGCTGGCCAAGACCAATAACTCCATCATCGTGCCGGCCAATCTGGCGGACATGAGCGGGCTGATCGCCTCGGCCCTGCAAGTCGTCAAGCAGCAGAAGTAAGCCATGCATCCACGTTTCACGTCCGTTTTTGCATGCAAACCGCTGGCTGCACTGATGGCGGCAGGGCTGATGCTCGCTTCCGTTTCCGTGCTGGCGCAGGAAAGCCCCGACATGACCGCCGTGGCCGAACGCGTCGACCAGCAGATGACGCAATTGCTCGGTCAATATCCCGTGCCCGGTGCCAGCATCGCCATCGCCTATCAAGGCAAGCTGGTTTACCAGCGCGGCTATGGCATGGCGGTGACCGAATCGAATACGCCGGTCACGCCGCTGACGCGTTTTCGGATCGGCAGCGTTTCCAAGCCGGTCACGGCGGTGGCGGTGCTGAAGCTGTTCGAGAAGGAATTGCCGCAGGTACTGGATCGTCCCGTGTTCGGTCCGGAAGGATTGCTGCCGGACGCCGCCTATCCGGACTTTGCCCAGCCCCTGGACCAGCGCGTCCTGAAGATCACCTTGCGCGAGTTGTTGCAGCACACCAGCGGCTGGGGGGGCAGCGACTACGATCCGCAATACGACCTGGTCAACATCGCCAAGGCGCGCCAGGTAGCCGCACCGGCCTCGGCGCGCGACGTGATCGCCTACGTGCTCAAGCAGCGCCTGCTGGATGCGGCTCCGGGAACGGAATTCTTCTACAGCAATTTTGCCTACAACGTCCTGGGACGCCTGGTGGAGCAGAAGTCCGGCATGTCCTATGAAGAGGCGGTGCAGGCACTGGTCTTCAAGCCCGCTGCGGTGGAGGATGCCGCCATCGCCGGTGACCGCCGCATCGAGCGTGCGGCCAATGAGACCGTCTACTACGACGATCCACGCTGGCCCGCTGTGGCCGATCGCGATGGCAGTGGCGCCACCGGTCCGGAATCCTATTCGGCCCTGCATTTCAAGGCCATGGATGCCACTGCGGGCTGGATCGCCACGGCGGCCGACCTGGTACGCTTTGCCGATGCGACGCAAGGGCGCGGCGTTGCCCCCTTGCTGCAGCCGCAGACCCTGGCGCTGATGAAGCAGCGCAATCCCGCCCAGGCCGAGAACAACTATGGCCTGGGCTGGGTGGTGACGCGCAGCAATGGGGTGGAGATCCTCTCCCACAGCGGCGCACTCACCACCGGCACCTACGCCTACCTGCAATCGCGCGCCGATGGCTGGACCTGGGCGGTGCTGATGAACCGCCTGCCGATTCCTTATCCGCCGGAGCAGGGCGTGAGCGAGTTGCAGGCCTTCCAGGTGGCGGTGCAGCGCGGGTTGATGAATGCCATCGTCAATCCGGCCACGGTGCCTTCTGCTGCACAATAATTCATACAGCAAACGCCCATTGAAAAGCCCCGCCCGGCGTGAAACCGGACGGGGCTTGGTCTTGGTGCATATCGTTCATATCGTGCCTGTCGCCCGCGAGGCGGCGATCAGATCTCGGCAGTGTCTCCGCGTGCCGGCTCATCGGCCATGAAGGGCAGGGTGATGTCCACCCGCAAGCCGCCGTCGCTGCGATTGGCGGCGCGGATGAAGCCTTGGTGCGCTTCCACGATGCGCCGTGCAATCGAGAGCCCCAGTCCGTGGCCGGCGCTGTTGCTCTTGGTGCGGCTGCTGCGGAAGAACAGCTCGAAGATGCTGTCCATTTCTTCTTCCGGCACACCCGGTCCGCGATCCAGGATGGACAGGTGCAGCAGCTTGTTGACCTCGTCGAGCTCGGCCACGAATTGCACGGCCGTCTCGGGTGCCGTGTGCTTGATGGCATTGCGCAGGACGTTTTCGATGGCGCGATAGAGCAGTTCCGGATTGCCCTTGACCTGCACCCGGCAATCGATGCGGCTTTCCACGCGCTTGCCCAGCGCCTCGGCCTCGAAGCTGGCGTCATTGGTCATGTCGGCCAGCATGGCCTGGATGGCGATGGCTTCTTCCATCGAACCAGGCACGTTGGCTTCCAGCCGCGACAGGGTCAGCAATTCGCCGACCAGCTTGTCCATGCGCACGCTTTCGCGTTCGATGCGTTCCAGAGTCAGTTCCAGCTTGTCCTTGTCCTGCACGCGTGCCAGGCCGATGGCCATCTGCAGGCGCGCAATCGGCGAGCGCAGCTCGTGCGAGACATCGTGCAGCAGGCGGCGCTGGCTTTCCATCAGGGTGCGCAACTTGGCCGTCATGGCGTCGAAGTCGCGTCCCAGGTCGGCCAGTTCATCGTTGCGCGCGCTCATGACCGGTTCCAGCGCCTGGTCCAGATTGCCGTTGGCGGCCTGGTTGAAGGCATTCTTGAGGTGCCGGATAGGATGCGAGAAATACCAGGCCAGCAGCAACGCAAACACCAGACTGGCCACCAGCGCCACGGCTATCGGCATGGTCGGGAAGAACAGCGGCTTGGGTCCGCCCCTATCCTTCATGTAACGCGGCTCGCGGCCCGGCATGCCGCCCGGGGGCGGGCCGAACTCGTCGTTGGGCGTGGGAATGAACATCAGGTAGCTGTGGCCGTTGGCGGCCTTGACCAGTTCCACCACCCGGCGATCGCGTTCGGTGGCCAGCACGCGGCGCGCCTGTTCCACCAGATGCGGCGAAACTTCGCGGCCCATCAGGTCCTGGTTGTCTTCATCCACGGCATACAGCTGCAGGCGATGCGGGCGGCCCTCGTTGATCAGGCTGCGCAAGGCTTCCGGGCCGCCGAACTGCAGGGTGGCGGCGGCCGCGCGGATCATGAAGGAGGCCGGTGGACTGAGGTCGATCTCCGAATTGCGGTTGCTGCGTTCCAGGTTCTCGATCCAGAACAGCACGCCCACGCCGAAGGTGGCGGTGATCTGGGCGATCGCAATGAAGAAGAAGAACTTCCAGAAAAGCCGGCCCACTTTATTCCTTGATGAACTGGTAGCCCAGGCGGTAGACGGTCTGGATGCAGCTCTTGTCGCTGCCCAGTGCGGCGATCTTCTGGCGGATGCTGGAGAGGTGGACGTCGATGTTGCGGTCGAAGCGCGCCAGCGGACGGCCCAGGCCTTGCTCCGACAGGGTCTGCTTGCTGACCGGCTTGCCGGCATTGCGGGCCAGCACTTCAAGCAGGTTGAATTCGCTGCTGGTCAGTTCCAGCGGACGGCCATTCCAGGTGGCACGGCGCTGTTCCGGCCACATCGACAGGGCCCCCACGGCCAGCGGCGAATAGGGCGCCTGCTCGCTGCTTTCGGCCGAGGCGCGACGCAGGATGGCACGGATACGGGCAGCGATCTCGCGCGGCGTGCAGGGCTTGGGGACGTAGTCGTCGGCACCGAGTTCCAGACCGATGATGCGGTCGGTGTCATCGCCCTTGGCGGTCAGCATCACGACCGGCATGTTGCTCTTGGCGCGAATGCGGCGCAGGGTGTCGACACCGTTCAGGCGCGGCATCATCACGTCCAGCACGGCGATGGCGTACTGGCCGGTGAGCGCCTCGGCGGCACCGGCTTCGCCGTCATGGGCGACATTGACTTCAAATTTTTCCTGCTCCAGGTATTCCTTGAGCATCTCGACGAGCTCCACGTCATCGTCGATCAAAAGCACTTTAGACATTGCTGCATTCCATTCTCGAATTGCCCTGCCTTCAGGCCGCAGGGCGTCGGCAGCCCGTAATATGCCGTAAAAGGTTTTGCAGAAGTGTTTCAGGCCTTCTTTACAATTGCATCTTTACATTCATTTACCGCGGCCGGCCGCCGCCTGCCAAAGCGCGAGAACTCGCATTTTTCTTGCTTTCCATTCATCAGTGCCTGACGGCAACCCGCACCGGGTCTGGCTGGGGCGCTGAGGGCGGACGAGCTCGCTTAACAAGACTTTACTCGGCTTTACGCGGCAGGCATCAACTTAACACGTCTTGATGACCGATACTTTTGGCATGTACAAGGGAGCGATGCATGGGGCATCGCGCACAATAAAAGGAGTCCGTCATGGCCATCAGCAGCGTGTCGTCCAGCAATTTCAGTCTTGCCGATCTGTCGGCGTTGTCCGCAACCAGTGGTTTTTCGACCAGCGCCACGCCGCGCATGGATGCGCCGCCACCGCCGCCGGGTGGTGACAAGGGCGGGGGCCTCATCGGGGCGCTCAAGGATATCCTGTCCGCGCTGGGCGTCGATCTCGACAGCTCGGCCACCAGCGCCACTTCGGTCACGTCGGCGACCACCACTTCCTCCAGCAGCAGCATCTCGTCGGCCAACGTCGATTCCAAGCTCGATGCCTTCCTGCAGGAATTGATGGCGGCTCTGAAGGGCCAGAACAATCCGCCGCCGGGACCGCCCCCGGCCAGCTCCACGTCTTCCTCGGACAGCAGCACCAGCAGCGTATCGGCCACCAGCGATGCCAGCAGCACGAGCAGCAGCAGTTCGACCAGTACCGATACCACTGCACGCGCCTACACACCGGGCGGCCGTCCGCCGCCACCGGGAGGAGGGCTGGAGGCGGATCTCCAGAGCCTCATTTCCAGCCTCTCCGGCAGCAGCAGCGGCACTGATGCAGGCTCAGGAGACGGCACCGTCTCCTCGCTGGAAAGTGCATTCAGCAACCTCCTCAGTTCCTTGGGCGCGTCGTCATCCACGACCTCGCTCTCGAGCTTCCTGCAAAGCCTGCAGAGCAAGCTGGCCGCAGGCAAGACCACTGGCAACCTGATCGACACCACCGCGTGACGGGAAGGGCCGTGCCCGGGCTGGCAGCCATGCTAAGCTGCCGGCCATGAATGCTCCCGACCCCGCCACCCTGGCTGGCATCATGGGCCTGATGTGCGAGGCCATCGCCCTGCGCGGTGCAGGCCAGCCTGCCGCCGCCCTGGCCGCTCTCGATCAGGCCCTGCGACTCGATGCCGGCTTCCTGCCCGTGCTCATGCAGCGTGCCAGCCTGCTGCAGGAAACCGGCGATCTTCCTGCCGCGGCCGCTGCCTACCAAGCCTGCCTCGATCTGTTGCCCGATTATGACGAAGCCCGTGTGGCGCATCGTGCCGTCTTGCTGCAATGGGTAGATGCGCTCCAAGCGCGGCTGCTGCAGGAGGGCGCAAGGCCTGTCGAACAGCGGGTGTTGCTGGCGCGCTTGTACTGCCAGCTGGACCAGCCTCATGCGGCCTTGTCCGCCATCGAACCTGCCCTCCCGCTGCCCGCGCTGGAGGACCAGGCCCTGCATGCCGATATCCTGCTGCGGCTGAATCGCCATGAAGAGGCCTTGCGCTGCTATCCCGACGACGCGGCCGAGGATGAGGCGCGCGCCCTGATCGCCTTCAATCGGGCCGACATCCTGCGTCGCATGGGCCGGATCGAGGCGGCTCAAGCCGGATATGAAGAAGCCTTGCGCTGGCATGCCGACTTTCCGCAAGCCCAGGTGGGGCGTGCACATATGTTGCTCACGCGCGGGGACTTCGCCGAAGGTTGGCGAGAACATGAAGCGCGCTTCCGGATTCCGGAATTGGCCCGGCGCGCCATCACCACGCCCAGTCCGTGCTGGCAGCACGGCGAGTCGCTCAGTGGCAAACACATCCTGCTGTGGTCTGAACAAGGGCAGGGCGATTGCCTGCAATTTGCTCGCTATCTGCCGCTGGTGGCAGCGCAGGCGGCACAGGTCACCCTGTGTGCCCCGGCGGGCTTGCTGGCAGTGCTCGCGCCGTCCTTTGCGCAGGTTCGCTGCGTGGCGCATGTCAGTGAAGCCGGTCCGCATGATTGTCACGCTTCCTTGCTCAGTCTTCCGTATTTGCTGGATCTGCCGCATCCGAGCCAGGCTCCGTCTGCGCCCTACCTGAAGGTGGATCCGATCCGCCTTCAGCAATGGCAGCAGCGTCTCGCCGAGACAGCGGCGGCTTCACCGCGCCGTCCGCGCATCGGCCTGGCCTGGGCCGGTCGCCAGTACGCCACACCGCACCCCAGCCGCGATGTACCGCTGGCGGAGTGGCTGCCCTTGTTTGAACTGCCGGTGGAGGTGGTCAGCCTGCAAGTCGAGATCCCGCTGGCCGATCAGGACGTGCATCAGGAGCTGTCTGGCCGGCTCCGCACCTTCCCGCTGGCGGACTGGGCCGATTCGGCAGCGCTGGCCTGCGCGCTGGACCTGGTCATCAGCGTCGATACCGCCGTGGTGCACCTGGCCGGCGCGTTAGGCTTGCCGTGCTTCCTGCCGCAGCGGCTGGAAGGCGAGTGGCGCTGGGGCGTGCAGGGCGAGCAGAGTGCCTGGTATCCCTCGGTAAGGCTGTTCCGTCAGCAGCAGCGGGGACAGTGGGGCAGTGTGGTCGAAGAGATCGTGGCCGCTTGCCGAGAACGCTTTGCCGCGTGGAGCTGAGCGCGTTGCAAGCGGACATGAAAACGGCTGCACAAGGCAGCCGTGGTCGCAGTCAAGGAGAGGCTGGAAGGGATCAGCGGCGATGCTGCTTCATCGCCGTCTGGATTTCGCGCTGGGTGTCGCGCTGCTTTTCGGTCTCGCGCTTGTCGTGCTGCTTCTTGCCCTTGGCCAGGCCGATGTCGCATTTGACGCGGCCTTTGCTGTAGTGCAAGTTCAGTGGCACCAGCGTGTAGCCGGAGCGTTCCACCTTGCCGATCAGCTTGCTGATCTCGGCGGCATTCAGGAGCAGCTTGCGGGTCCGGGTGGTCTCCGGATGCACGTGCGTGGAGGTGCTGGTCAGCGCACTGATGTGGCAGCCGAACAGGTAAACCTCGCCATTGCGCACGATCACGTAGGCTTCCTTGAGTTGCACGCGGCCGGCGCGGATCGATTTGACTTCCCAACCTTGCAAGACGAGGCCTGCTTCGAATCGCTCTTCGATGAAGTAATCGAAAAAGGCCTTTTTGTTATCAATAATGCTCATCTAAATAAAAATTCGTCTCGTCGGTTAAAATTGTGCCTTTGCGATTTTATCAAACGGATCACCCTCGATGGCAGTCGTACACAAAACCGTCCTGATCAACTATAGCGCGGAGCAGATGTTCAACCTGGTCGACAAGGTTGAGGATTACCCTGAATTCCTGCCCTGGTGTGGCGGTGTCGAGGTTTCCGAGCGCAGTGATGACAGCCTCACGGCCAAGATCAAGATCAATTATCACGGCCTCAAGCAATCCTTCAGCACCCAGAACACCAACGTGCGCCCGACCAGCATGACCATGCGCCTGGTGGAAGGCCCGTTCAAGCATTTCGAAGGCCGCTGGACCTTCAAGCCGCTGCGCGAGGATGCCTGCAAGATCGAATTCGACATGGAATATGAATTTTCCAGCCGCATCCTGGAAGGGGTGATCGGGCCGGTCTTCAGCATGATCGCCAACAGCTTCGTCGATTCCTTCTGCAAACGCGCTGAACAGATATATGGCTGAAGAGGCCTTTTTGCAAGTGCAGCTCTGCTACGCCGCGCCCGGCCTGCAGATACTGCAGGACCTGCAGGTAGCCCCCGGCAGTACCATCCAGCAGGCCATACTGGACAGCGGCCTGCTGCGCGAGCAGCCGGCCATCGACCTGTCGGTGTGCAAGGTCGGCATCTTCGGCAAGATCAAGACGCTCGACACGGTGCTGCGCACACGCGACCGCATCGAGATCTACCGGCCGCTGATTGCGGACCCCAAGCAGTCGCGCCGCCGCCGTGCCGCGCACCGGGAGCAAGCGGACCGCCCTTGAGCGGCGCTGCTGCCCGGCCCAGCATCCCAGCCTTCCGGCATTTTTACGACGCCCGGAGGGAGAAACGCAAGTAGAGCAAGACGCGCGTTCAGCTTTTCTGTATAATTCGCTTTTGCGCCTATAGGAAACACTATGCGTCTTCTCCAAAAAGCACTCACGTTCGATGATGTGCTGCTCGTTCCGGCCTTCTCGGACATCCTCCCCAAAGATACTTCCCTGACCACGCGCCTGACGCGCAACATCTCGCTGAACATTCCGCTGGTCTCCGCGGCAATGGATACCGTGACTGAAGCCCGCCTGGCCATTGCCATGGCGCAAGAGGGTGGCATCGGCATCATCCACAAGAACCTGACGCCCAAGGAACAGGCGCGCGAGGTTTCCAAGGTCAAGCGTTTCGAGTCCGGCGTGGTCCGTGACCCGATCACCATCCCCCCCACCATGAAGATCCGTGACGTCATCGCGCTGTCCAAGCAGCATGGCATTTCCGGCTTCCCGGTGGTCGAAGGCAAGGCATTGGTCGGCATCATCACCAACCGCGACCTGCGCTTTGAAGAAGAACTGGACGCAGAAGTCCGCGCCAAGATGACCCCGCGCGACAAGCTGGTCTACGTCAAGGAAAACGGCTCCAGCGCCGATCCGGAAGAAGCCAAGCGCCTGATGAACAAGCACCGCCTGGAGCGCGTGATGGTCGTCAACGATGCCTTCGAACTGCGCGGTCTGATCACCGTCAAGGACATCGAAAAATCCACCGAACACCCCTTCGCCTGCAAGGACGAACACGGCAAGCTGCGCGTGGGTGCCGCCGTCGGCGTCGGCCCGGACAATGACGAGCGCATCGAGCTGCTGGTCGCCGCTGGCGTGGACGTGATCGTGGTCGACACCGCCCACGGCCACTCCGCTGGCGTGCTCAACCGCGTCAAGTGGGTCAAGACTCGCTACCCGCACGTGGAAGTCATCGGCGGCAACATCGCTACCGCCGCTGCCGCCAAGGCTCTGGTGGAACATGGCGCGGATGCCGTCAAGGTCGGTATCGGCCCCGGCTCCATCTGCACCACCCGTATCGTCGCCGGTGTCGGCGTGCCGCAGATCTCGGCCATCGCCAACGTCGCTGAAGCCCTCAAGGGTACTGGTGTACCGGTGATCGCCGACGGCGGTATCCGCTTCTCGGGCGACGTCGCCAAGGCGCTGGCCGCCGGCGCTTCGGCCGTGATGATGGGCAGCATGTTCGCCGGTACCGAAGAAGCCCCGGG
>NZ_DBIC01000244.1:12652-38737 GCF_002296545.1 Herbaspirillum sp. UBA812
GCCGGTACCGAAGAAGCCCCGGGCGAAGTGATCCTGTACCAGGGCCGCAGCTACAAGTCGTATCGCGGCATGGGTTCGCTGGGTGCGATGGCTGACGGTTCGGCCGACCGCTACTTCCAGGACGGCGACAACACCGCCGACAAGTTCGTGCCGGAAGGCATCGAAGGCCGTGTTGCCTACAAGGGCTCCGTGGTTGCGATCCTGTATCAGCTGGTGGGCGGCGTGCGCTCCTCCATGGGTTACTGCGGTTGCGCTTCCATCGACGACTTCCGCGAGCGCGCCGAGTTTGTCGAGATCACCGCGGCCGGCATGCGTGAATCGCATGTCCATGACGTGCAGATCACCAAGGAAGCCCCGAACTACCGCGCCGAGTAATTTTCGATGCGGCCACAGCCCGACAGTCCACCGGCCTTGTGCCAGGCTGTCGGGCTGTTGATCTTTTCAGAAGTCCATTTTTAACGTAGCCAGACCTCACTGCCCATGTCCACGCATTCGCATTCGAAAATCCTGATCCTCGACTTCGGTTCCCAGGTGACCCAGCTCATCGCTCGCCGCGTGCGCGAAGCCGGTGTGTTTTCCGAGGTATTCCCGCATGACGTGACCGACGAGTTCGTGCGCAACTACGGCGCGGCCGGCGTCATCCTCTCCGGCGGCCCCAACAGCGTCACCGAAGGCGATACGCCGCGTGCCCCGCAAGCGGTCTTCGAACTGGGCGTGCCGGTGCTGGGCATCTGCTACGGCATGCAGACCATGGCCGAACAACTGGGCGGCAAGGTCGAGAACGGCCACCTGCGCGAATTCGGTTACGCCGAAGTGCGCGCCCACGGCCACACCAAGCTGCTGGACAACATCAGCGACTTCACCAATGCGCAAGGCCACGGCATGCTGAAGGTCTGGATGAGCCACGGCGACAAGGTCAACGAAATGCCTGCCGGCTTCAAGCTCATGGCCTCCACCGGCAACTGCCCCATCGCCGGCATGGCCGACGAAGAGCGTCGTTTCTACGGTGTGCAATTCCACCCGGAAGTGACCCACACGGTGCAGGGCAAGGCCATGCTGGGCCGCTTCGTGCACGAGATCTGCGGCTGCCAGTCGGACTGGAACATGCCGGACTACATCGCCGAAGCCGTCGAAATGATCCGCCAGCAAGTGGGCAGCGATGAAGTCATCCTGGGCCTGTCGGGCGGTGTCGACAGCAGCGTGGCGGCAGCGCTGATCCATCGCGCCATCGGCGACCAGCTGACCTGTGTGTTCGTCGACCACGGCCTGCTGCGCCTGGACGAAGGCAAGATGGTCATGGAGATGTTTGCCAAGAACCTGGGTGTGAAGGTGATCCATGTGGACGCCACTGCACAGTTCATGGGCCATCTGGCGGGCGTGACCGATCCGGAAGCCAAGCGCAAGATCATCGGCCGCGAGTTCGTGGAAGTGTTCCAGGCGGAATCGGCCAAGCTGACCAGCGCCAAGTGGCTGGCCCAGGGCACGATTTATCCGGACGTGATCGAAAGCGCCGGCAAGGGCAAGAAGACCGCCCACACCATCAAGAGCCACCACAACGTCGGTGGCCTGCCGGAGACGCTGAACCTGAAGCTCCTGGAGCCGCTGCGCGAACTGTTCAAGGACGAAGTGCGCGAACTGGGCGTGGCGCTGGGCCTGCCGCCGGAGATGGTGTATCGCCATCCGTTCCCTGGTCCTGGTCTGGGTGTTCGTATCCTGGGTGAAGTGAAGAAGGAGTACGCGGACCTGCTGCGCCGTGCGGATGCGATCTTCATCGAAGAACTGCGCAATACGAAGGATGAAGATGGTCAAAGCTGGTATGAGAAGACCAGCCAGGCCTTTGCCGTGTTCCTGCCGGTGAAGTCGGTGGGCGTCATGGGTGATGGCCGTACCTACGAATACGTGGTGGCCTTGCGTGCGGTGCAGACGCAGGACTTCATGACGGCGCACTGGGCGCACCTGCCGCATGAGCTGCTGGGACGCGTGTCCAATCGCATCATCAACGAGGTGCGTGGCTTGAACCGGGTGGTGTATGACATTTCGGGGAAGCCGCCGGCGACCATTGAGTGGGAGTGATCCTGCGCCTGTCGTTGACGAAGAGGGGGATCTCGGTCTGCATGGATTGACTGAGTACGGGTAGCCCGTATAATTCGATCCATGCGCACCGTGATCGAAACTCCGACCTTCCAGAAGCAGGCCGAGAAGCTGTGGTCAGAGGATGAGCGACTGGCCTTCATCGATTGGATTGCTTTGAACCCGCTGGTCGGGGATGTGATCCCAGGTGCTGATGGTGCACGCAAAGTTCGCTGGAGCCGTTCGGGATCAGGCAAGTCAAGCGGCGCGCGGGTGATCTACTTCAACCTGACGGAGCAGGAAGTGGTGTTGCTGGTGACGGCGTATGCGAAAGCCGAACGCTCCAGCATGCTTCCCGCCGACATCAAGAAGGTGATGTGACATGGGCATAAGCAAAATCAACGTTGAGAAGGTGGCAAAGGCTATCGAGGCTGATGCCGGTGAGGCTCTTCCCGATCTGCGGCAAGCACTTGCAGAGGCGAAGGCAGGGGTTGGACGTGTTACCACCCCGGAGCAGATCATCGTGCGTCAGGCACGGGAGAAATCCGGGCTGACGCAAGCCGCTTTTGCCGAGCGCATCGAAACCCCGGTAGCGACATTGCGCGATTGGGAGCAAGGACGGTTCGCGCCACCAGGAGGAGTGCTATGTCTGCTACGGCTGATCATCAAGCACCCCGAGTTGTCCGAAGAGTTGAGCGTCGTATGAAGTTTCCTGAACCTGACCACTCTGAAAAAACCCGCTGAAGGCGGGTTTTTTCATATCCGGAGGGCGACCGTGGCGCGCTATCATTGGCTTCGCCCCATTGCGCCGCTGTTTCGGGCAAAGGCCTGGCCTTGAATCTTCATATCGCCCCTGAACCTCATGCCCTCACCGCAAATCCACTTCCGCTGCGATCCTGCGCTGACTGACCATCTCCCACGCCCCCGCCTGGCCCGCGAGCTGATCCCCGACTGGATCCGCAGCATGCCGGCCAAGGCCTTCTCCGCGCTGCATGACCGCGATATCCGCACCGTCAAGCAATGCCCGCCCTTCATCGATGCAATGGCCCATGGCTTCATGATCCTGCTGCCCTGCGATGTGCAGGTGGACAAAGGCAGCTTCAGTTGGGATTGGGAAGCCCCGGCGACCACCGTAGAGGGGCATCCGCGCGCGCCATTGAGTTTTCATCCGCCCGCGCAGGTCACCGGTACACCGTTCGAACACGGCGATGCGCTGGTGCTGAAGTTCAACAGCTTCTGGACCATCGAACTGGAACCTGGCTGGTCACTCTTCGCGACGCATCCGGTGAACCGCCACGACTTGCCGTTCAGGCTGCTCTCAGGGCTGGTGGATGCGGACCAGTTCCATGACGCCGGAATCAATTTCCCGGCCGTCTGGACTGACGAAGAGTTTGTCGGCGTACTGCCCAAAGGCATGCCAGTCGCGCAATGCATGCCCGTGCCGCGCGAACGGCCCGTGCTGCACTTCGATACCCTCGAAGGGGCGGCCGCCACCCGCTACAGTCAGACCGTCGCCGACGTGCTGGCCGCCCCCAACGTCTACCGCAAGCAATACCGCCAGCGCAAATAGCCGCTTATTGCCGTCCCGGCAGGATCGTCGGTGTAGCGCGGGGCAGGGTGCGCGGATAGTCCTGGCTGAAGTGCAGGCCACGGCTTTCCTTGCGCATCAGGGCGCTGGAGACGATCAGCTGCGCCACATCCACCAGGTTGCGCAGCTCCAGCAGGTCGCGCGAGATGCGGAAGTTGGCGTAGTACTCGTCGATCTCTTCCTTGAGCAAGCGGATGCGGTGCTGGGCGCGTTCGAGACGCTTGTCGGTGCGCACGATGCTGACGTAATTCCACATGAAGCGGCGCAGCTCGTCCCAGTTGTGGGCGATCACCACTTCCTCGTCGGCATCGCTGACGCGACTTTCATCCCATTGCGGGACCTCGGCGATGCGCCAGGTGCCCGCTGACAACTCCCGTTCGATATCCTCGGCGGCCGAGCGGCCCAGCACCAGGCATTCCAGCAGCGAATTGCTGGCCAGGCGATTGGCCCCATGCAGCCCGGTATAGGCCGTCTCACCGACCGCATACAAGCCTGGGAGGTCGGTGCGGCCGGCCATGTCGGTCACCACGCCGCCGCAGGTGTAGTGCGCTGCAGGAACCACCGGGATGGGCTGGCGCGTGATGTCGATGCCGAACTCCAGGCAGCGCGCCTGGATGGTCGGGAAGTGCTCGGCGATGAAGGCCGGGCTTTGATGGCTGATGTCCAGGTCCACATGGTCCAGTCCGCGCTTCTTCATCTCGAAATCGATCGCACGCGCCACGATGTCGCGCGGCGCCAGCTCGGCACGCTCGTCGTGCTCCGGCATGAAACGCTGGCCCGCCAGAGCACCCGCCGATGCCGGCAGCTTGAGCAAGGCCCCTTCGCCGCGCAAGGCCTCGCTGATGAGGAAGGATTTTGCGTAAGGGTGATACAGGCAGGTCGGGTGGAACTGGATGAATTCCATGTTGGCCACCCGGCAGCCGGCGCGCCAGGCCATGGCGATGCCGTCGCCGGTGGCTGAATCGGGATTGGAAGTGTAGAGATACACCTTCCCGGCCCCGCCCGTGGCCAGCACCGTGCGGCCGGCCGCAATGGCCAGCACGCGGCCGCTGGCGGTGTCCTGCACATGCACGCCCAGGCAGCGCGGTTCGGCCTTGGGATCGAGCTTGCGCGCGTGGATCAGGTCGATGGCGCAGTGATGCTCCAGCAGCGTGATGTTGGGGTGGGCGCGCACGCGCTGCTCCAGCGTCACCTGCACGGCGTGGCCGGTGGCATCAGCGGCGTGGATGATGCGGCGCTGGCTGTGGCCGCCTTCGCGGGTGAGGTGATAGCCCAGCTCGGCGCTGTCGTCGCGAGTAAAGGGCACGCCCTGCGCGATCAGCCACTCGATGGCCTCGCGTCCATGTTCGACGATATAGCGGGTGGCGCTTTCATCGCACAGGCCGGCACCGGCCACCAGCGTATCGTCGATATGCTGGGCGTGGCTGTCGCCCGAATCGAGCACGGCAGCAATGCCGCCTTGTGCCCAGTTGCTGGCCCCGTCCAGCAGCTCGCCCTTGGAAACGACCACCACCTGGTACTTCTCTGCCAGATGGAGGGCCACGGAAAGACCGGCCAGACCGCTGCCGAGGATGGCGACATCACACTTCATGATCGTGAGCAAAGCTGCTGTTGTGGAGGGAGACGGTGATTATAGCGGCATGCCGCGGGCATATCGTTTATATCGTTTCTGGCTCCCCGGCGAGGTATTTGCCCGCATAAAACAAAACGGGCTCCGATTTTCGTCGGAGCCCGTTCATGTCATGCGACTGAGCGCAAGATCACTGCGGAATCACCGGCTTGACCTTGGCCGCAGCCTGCTTGGCGCGGATGCGTGCGGTTTCGACGCTGTCGCCGGAAGCCAGGGCCACGCCCATGCGGCGGCGGGCGAAGGATTCCGGCTTGCCGAACAGGCGAATGTCGGCGCCCGGGATGCGCAGCGCTTCAGCCACGCCATCGAAGGCGATGCCACGGGCGTCATGCTGTCCATAGATCACGGCGGAGGCACCGGGACTCCGCAGGGCAGTATTGACCGGCAGGCCGAGGATGGCCTTGGCGTGCAGTTCGAACTCGCTCTGCACCTGGCTGACCATGGTGACCATGCCGGTGTCATGCGGACGCGGGCTGACTTCGGAGAACCAGACCATGTCACCCTTGACGAACAGTTCCACGCCGAACAGGCCCAGGCCGCCGAGGTTCTCGGTGACCTTGCGGGCGATGTCGCGGGCCTTTTCCAGGGCGGTGGTGGGCATGGGGTGCGGCTGCCACGACTCGACGTAGTCACCCTTGACCTGGACGTGGCCGATGGGGTCGCAGAAGCTGGTGATGGTGTCGCCGTTTTCGTTGAGCGAGCGCACCGTCAGCAGGGTGATTTCATAGTCGAAGTCGATGAAGCCTTCGACGATAACGCGGCCGGAGTCGACGCGGCCACCGGCGGCGGCGTAGTTCCAGGCGGCTTCGATTTCATCGGGGCCGTCGATCTTGGACTGGCCCTTGCCGGAAGACGACATGACCGGCTTGATCACGCAGGGGAAGCCGATCTGGTCAATGGCCGCCTTGAGTTCGTCCAGGCTGTCGGCGAAGCGGTAGGGCGAGGTTGCCAGGCCCAGGGTTTCGCCGGCCAGGCGGCGGATGCCTTCGCGGTTCATGGTCAGCCAGGCAGCGCGCGCGGTCGGGATCACGCGGGCACGGCCGGCTTCTTCCAGCTTGACCAGGGTCTCGGTGGCAATGGCCTCGATCTCGGGCACGATCAGGTCGGGCTGCTCCTGCTCGATCAGTGCGGCCAGCGCGGCACCGTCGGTCATGTTGATCACGTGGGCACGATGGGCGACCTGCTGGCCAGGTGCGTTCTCATAACGGTCAACGGCAATGACTTCCACGCCCAGGCGTTGCAGGGCGATGATGACTTCCTTGCCGAGTTCGCCGGAGCCCAGCAGCATGACTTTGGTGGCGGAAGGAGACAGCGGAGTGCCGAGTCGGATTGGTTTTTTCATATCGGGGGGAGTGTGTCAGCGGGGGGCGCTGATGCAGTGCGAGAATCGATCACGGGCGGACGATACCAAATCTTGCAGGGTTTGGACAGTCGCAATATACCTAGTTCTGGCAAGAAGTATCGGCGAAAAATTGCTTATTTTTCCTTTGGGAAATGAATTTTGGCTACGGTACCGAAGCGGATCGAATAACGTCGGTCTTTTCTCGCGTTTTTGCAGCGAATGAACGCTACCGAGCACGTTTCCTGCGAGACGGGATTTTGGCTCTGAACGAGTTTGAATTGTTGCGCCAAATTCGGCTATCTCAGCATAAAAGAGAATATCCATGTCCAAGACAGATCAACCGCCATTTCTTTCGAGCAAATCTTTGGCGCCCACCTTGCGCGCTGCCCTGCAGCCATGCAGCCCTGAAGCAGAGGTCCCTGAATTAGTGAACGGTGTGGCGGAGCCTGGCGGCCATCTGCGAATGGGCGACGCGCTCTGCCAGATGAATCGAGAGCATGGCCTCATCAATGAGGATGTGAGCGCGCAGGAGGACCTTCTTGATCGCAGTCCTGCCGAGCCGATCCGGTTCGAATGATCGCACCCGTATTCATGGAGGCTGCCAGCCTTTGACACCGCCTGCAAGGGCGACCTGCTCAGTAGTCCAGCTCCAGGTCCAGCATCACCCCCGACAACGCCTTCCCATGCGCATCCAGCGCCAGTGACCGGGTAACCCCTCCGCCCAGCGCGTGTTGCATCACGAAGTTCAGTGCGCCCAGATGCGGCAGCGCGTGGCGCACCACTTCCCCATGGACCACGCCGGCAAAATGCACACGCACGCGTTCGGCCGTCAGGGTACGCTCCAGCAGCGCATAGTCCTCCTGCCGATAGGCGATTACGGAGATATTCGATATGTCGCCTTTGTCCCCGGCACGTGAATGAGCAATTTCTCTGAGCAGCATCTCAGGCCTCCTCGATGAAAACGGATGGATGCACCAGCGTGCGCGGCAGCAGCAGCGACAGCACGGCGATGACTTCGCGGGCCGACTTGGTGGCACCACCGCCACCGGCCGGGCCGTTGGTATAAAGCGTCTCGACTTCATTGCCGATGCGGACCGCCTCTTTCATGCTGGCCGTGCGGCCGGTCACACGCAGGCGGACTTCGTGCGGCTCGGGCGCATGCGCCGACATCTGTTCACCGGCAATGGCATTGATGCCGATCAGGTCCACGCGCAGTTCTTCAGTCTGCACGCCGGTAAGCGCCAGCCGCTCGCGCACGATCTCGCCGGCCAGTTGCGCACGCGCTCGCGCGCCCGGCCCGGCATACGAGATCTGGCCTTCGCCAATGAAACTGTCGCGGTAGCCCAGCGTGGTCTTGAGCGTCTGCGGTCGCGCACGGCCACGGCCGCCGGTGACGGCCACGCGGTCCGGCCCGACCTCTTCGATGCGGACTTGTGAGAAATCGGCAATCACATCCGGCGTGAAGTAGGCGCTCGGATCATGGATTTCATAGAGCAATTGCTCCTTGCAGGTACGCGCCGTGACTTGTCCTCCGGAACCGGCCACCTTGGTGATGATTGCGCTGCCATCGGCCTTCACTTCACCAATGGGAAACCCCAGCCGCGCCAGTCCGGCCACGTCCTTCTTGCCGGGGTCGGCAAAGTAGCCACCGGTAATCTGTCCGGCACACTCCAGCAGGTGGCCGATGAGGGTGCCCTGGCCGAGCTTGTCCCAGTCATCGGCGGCCCAGCCGAATTCGTGTACCAGCGGTGCCAATACCAGCGCGGGATCGGCCACGCGGCCGGTGATGATGACCTGGGCACCGGCCTGCAGGGCTTCGACGATGGGGGCGATGCCCAGATAGGCATTGGCCGAGATGAGGCGGCTACCGAGGGAAGCGACCGGCTGGCCATTGTCCTCGATGCGCCATTCCTCATGCTGCACGGCCTCCAGCACGTCGTCTCCTGCCACGGCTGCTACCTTCAGTCCGCTCAGTCCCAGTTCACGCGCGATCTCGCGCACGCGTTGCGCCGCCGCCAGCGGATTGGCCGCGCCCATGTTGGTGATGATGCGGATGCCCTGGGTGGCGCAGGTCTTGAGTACCGCATGCATGCGCTCGGCCAGCAGCGGGTCGTAACCCTTGCCCGGGTCCGCCAGCCGGGCTTGCTGGCCGATGGCGATGGTGCGCTCGGCCAGGCATTCGAAGATCAGGTAATCCAGCTGGCCGTGTGCGGCCAGTTCGGCGGCCGGCTCGATGCGGTCGCCTGAATAGCCGGCACCGGCGCCGATGCGCACGGTGCGCTGTGGATCTTGGGTCATGCGCTTCTCCAAAACAGGGTGTTGCACTTCCGGTGGCCCGCGCTCAGAACAGCGGGAACAGCCCCAGTACCACGCAGGCGATGGTCATCACCACGGAAGCACCGAAGAGGAAGGGGATGGTGTATTTCTGGTGGTCCGCCAGTTCGATCCCGGCCAGGCCGCATACGAGGAAGGTGGCGGGCGTGAGCGGGCTGACCGGGAAACCGGTCGTCATCTGGCCCAACAGTGCCGCCTGGGCCACCTGGATGGTCGGTACGCCCAGCATGTGGCTGACCTCGGCGATCACCGGCAGCACGCCGAAGTAGAAGGAATCAGGATCGAACAGCAGCGACAGCGGCATCGACAGCACCCCCAGCACCACCGGAATATGGCCGGCCATCTCGGGCGGCACGAAACCGACGGCGGTCTTGGCCATGGCCGAGAGCATGCCCGACTTGGTCATGATGCCGGTGAACACGCCCGCCGCAAACAGGATGCTGGCCATCAGCAGAGCCGCCTTGGCGTGGGCGTCGATGCGCTCGCGCTGCATGGCCACGTCACGGTAGTTGATCATCAGCGCCAGCACCACGCCGATCATGAACATCACCACCGGATCGACCTCGCCGCTGATCATCACGCCCAGCACGAAGACCGTCAGCACGATGTTGGCCCAGAAATTCTGCGGGCGACGGATCTTCAGTTGTGCCTCGCTCAGCTCATGCTGCTGCACGAAATCGACCGTCGATCCCTTGCCCAGCCCGAGCCGGCGTTCTTCCTTCAGGCCCAGCAGATACGAGGCGATGAACACGAAGGCCAGCCCCACCAGCTGCACCGGCACCAGCGGCGTGAAAATGTCCGAGACCGGGATGTGCAGCGCCGCCGAGGCGCGGATCATCGGCCCGGTCCACGGCAGGAAATTCACGCCCGCCGCCATCGAGGCCACGCAGGCCAGGATGCGCTTGTCGATGCCCAGCCGCGTGTACAGCGGCAGCATGGCGGGGATGGTGATGAGGAAGGTCACCGCACCCGAACCATCCAGGTGGATCAGCAGCGCCAGCAGCGCCGTGCCCGGCACGATGCGGGTAGGGCGGCTGCCCACGGTCTTGAGGATGCGGCTGATGATCGGGTCCAGCATGCCGGCATCGGTCACGATACCGAAGAACAGGATCGCAAAGACGAACATGCCGGCCACCGGCGCAATGGCAGTCACGCCCTGGACGACGAACTTGGAAGTCTGCAAGCCGAAACCGCCGACCAGCGCGGCAATGATGGGGATGGCGATCAGCGCCACCAGGGGCGACATCCTCTTGGTGAGGATGGCCGTGAACAAGGATACGATCGTGACAAAGCCGAGCAGGGCCAACATGCGTGTCTCCGGTTTTTTTGATGTGATGTTCTTGTCGTGTCAGCACATCCGGTACCGGTTCGTTCTTTTTTGTGCTTCAGCTTCTGTACATGATTCCGTACAGGGTGCGCGGATGTGAGCAGGGCGAGTGTAGGTGGCGGCTGATTTTGTTGTAAAGTCGCTTTTTTCGATTGATTGATCTGCCTTTCCGCATAATCCAATCCGGCTTTCGACCATGCACGCCAACCTTTCCACGCGCCTGCTGCACGCATTCCTCGCACTGGCCGACTGTCGCCATTTCGGCCACGCGGCCGAGCGCTGCCATGTGTCGCAGTCAGCGTTCAGCGCGATGATCCAGAAGCTCGAAACAGCGACCGGCGCGCGCCTGTTCGAGCGCGATACCCGCAACGTGAGCCTCACGCCCGAAGGTGAAGTCTTTGTCGAAGTGGCACGTCAGCTGGTCGCGGACATGGAGGCGGCGTTGGCGGACATGAACGATTACGTCGCACGGCGCAAAGGCAGGGTGGCCATCGCGGCCTTGCCATCGCTGGCGGCGGGGTGGCTACCGCCGGTGCTGGCGGCATACCGGCAACGCCATCCGGGTGTAGCGGTGGAATTGTTCGATGCCATTTCTGATCACTGCCTGGACCTGCTGCGCCAGGGCAAGGCTGATATCGCGCTCACCGCGCCAGGCCCCAATCTGCTGGAGTTCAGTACTCAGCCCCTGTGCGCCGACCCGTTCTATCTGGTCTGCCGCAAGGACCATCCGCTGGCAGGCAAGCGCCGCATCAAGGTGGCGCAACTGGCCGGGTGCGAAATGATCCATCTGGCGCGCTCCACCAGCGTGCGCCAGCATCTGGATGCGGTCCTGCGCCCCGGTGGCGTGATTCATACCGGCCTGGAGGTCGAGCATCTGGCGACCTTGGCGGCCTTGATTGAAAGCGGTCTCGGCGTGAGCGTGGTGCCTGAGCTGACGCTGTTCCAGTTCCGTCTGCCCAACCTGACCGCCATCCCGGTGGACGCGCCCGAGCTGGTGCGGCCATTGCTGATCGTCACGCCCAAGGAGCGCAGTCTGTCCATCGCCGCACAAGGCTTGCTGGACCTGGTCCAGGCCAAGGCGCGCGCTGAAGCCGGTGCTCCCGCGCGGCGCAATCGCTCACCGCAGCGTTCTTAGAGGCGCGAGCTCGGGCTTCTGCAGTGCGCGCGACACTGGCTGCATGGAGATAGCTTGCCTCTCGTTCCCGCAAACGAAAAACCGGGCGCAATCATGATTGCGCCCGGTCCGGGAATGCTTCACGCTGCGCCGTCCTGCCTTGGGGCCCGGGCGGCGAGCACCTCATTGCGAGTATTACTCGTGGATGTTGTTGCGCACGGTTTCCTTTACGAACAGCAGACCGATCACCACGGTGATCAGCGAGATCACGATCGGATACCACAGGCCGTAGTAGATGTCGCCCTTGAAGGCCACCAGTGCGAAGGAGGTGGTGGGCAGCAGGCCGCCGAACCAGCCGTTGCCGATGTGGTAAGGCATGGACATGGAGGTGTAGCGGATGCGGGTCGGGAACATTTCGACCAGGCAGGCGGCGATCGGGCCGTAGACCATGGTCACGTAGATCACCAGGATGAACAGCAGCAGCAGGACCATCGGCTTGTTGATCTGCTCCGGATCGGCCTTGCTCGGGTAACCGGCGGCCTTGATGTCGTCAGCCAGGGCCTTGGACAGTTCCTTGTCCTTGGCGGCGGCGTCTTCCTTGGACAGGCCGGCGGCATCATACGAGGTGATGACGCGGTCGCCGATCTTGACGGTGGCCACCGAACCCGGGGCGCCGGCCACGTTCTGGTAGTTCACCGAAGCGGCCGACAGCTTGGCCTTGACGATGTCGCAGGACGAGGTGAACTTCTTGGTGCCGGTCGGGTTGAACTGGAACTGGCAGCTGGCCGGGTCGGCGGTGACGATCACCGGCGACTTTTGCAGTGCGGCTTCCAGCGCCGGGTTGGCGAAGTGGGTCAGGCCGTTGAAGATCGGGAAGTAGGTGACGGCGGCAATCAGGCAGCCACCCAGGATGATGGGCTTGCGGCCGATCTTGTCCGACAGCGAACCGAAGAACAGGAAGAAGGGCGTCGCCAGCAGCAGCGCGGCGGCGATCAGGATGTTGGCGGTCGGGCCATCCACCTTCAGGGTCTGGGTCAGGAAGAACAGGGCATAGAACTGGCCGGTGTACCACACCACGGCTTGACCGGCAGTCAGGCCGACCAGCGCCAGGATCACCAGCTTCAGGTTCTTCCATTGGCCGAAGGCTTCGGTCAGCGGGGCCTTGGAGGTCTTGCCCTCGGCCTTCATCTTCAGGAAAGCCGGGGACTCGTTCATGGACATGCGGATCCACACCGAGATGGCCAGCAGCAGGATGGAGACCAGGAAGGGAATGCGCCAGCCCCAGTCGGCGAAGGCGGCTTCACCCACGGCCGTACGCACACCCAGGATCACCAGCAGCGACAGGAACAGGCCCATCGTGGCAGTGGTCTGGATCCACGCGGTGAAGGCGCCGCGGCGGCCTTCCGGCGCGTGCTCGGCCACGTAGGTGGCAGCTCCGCCGTATTCACCGCCCAGCGCCAGACCCTGCAGGATGCGCAGGATGATCAGGATGATCGGGGCGGTGATGCCGATCGAGTTGTAGTTGGGCAGCACGCCGACGATGAAGGTCGAGGCCCCCATGATCAGGATGGTCACCAGGAAGGTGTACTTGCGGCCGACCAGGTCACCCAGGCGGCCGAACACCAGCGCGCCGAAGGGGCGCACGATGAAACCGGCTGCGAAAGCCAGCAGGGCGAAGATGAAGGCGGTGTTGGGATCGGTGCCGGCAAAGAACTGCTTGGCGATGATGGCAGCCAGCGAACCGTACAGATAAAAGTCATACCATTCGAAAACGGTGCCTAGCGAGGAGGCGAAGATGACTTTCCTCTCCTCCGGGGTGATGCCGCGCGCAGTCGTATTGACTGATGCTGTGGTCATGTCTGTCTCCTTGGTTTTAATGAGTGTGCTACTGCATGGGATGCAACCAGATACTCGGGGCAACAATGCAACAGATGGCCGAATGGGGCGTTATGCAAGAACGCACCGGAGAACAGAGCATGCAGAGCATGAAACATCGACACCCCTCGCTTCCCCGTCTGACACAAACCGCGATATTGGCTTCGCATTGCTTGCGTAAGGACCCACTTGTCCATGCGGCGAGTGTGCGACGCCAAACTTACGCAGGACTTGCTCCAAACTTACACAAGCTTACAGCGCAGCAAGTCGATTTCTGGTTGCGACGCAGCAGCAAAAAGCCCATCAGCCAAGGCCTTGCGGGGGGGGGCGGATATTGCGGCGCAGCGACTGCAGCGCGCGGCTCGCCTTTTGGGGAGGATGCTCAAAAAGATTTTTCTGTCAGGAATCAGCACGGGCAAGTGAAGCATCGTGCCAGGCATGCGGATCAGCGGCAGGCCCTCCCGGGCGGGACGGCAGGCGGGACGGCGGTGACAGGGCGGCATCACCGCCCTGTCACCGCTCAGGTGCGGGGATCAGGCCAGCGCGGTGGCCGGGGTTGCTTGCGCTGTCGGTGTGGGCAGGCTGTCGCCCTCCAGCAGCGCCTTGACCACGCGTTCGCCCAGCCCCAAGCCAACGCTCATGCCGATGCCGGTATGCATCAGTACCACCGAGGTGTGGTCGTCGATGGCCAGGGCCGAGAACGGGCCCGGGCCCTTGCTGCCGTAGACGCCTTGCCAGCGCTCGATCACCTGCACGCGCGAAGCCAGGGTATGTTCGACCAGGCCGATCAGCAGTTCATCGATTTCCTCACTGTTGAACGGGGGCGAATCGGTACCGTAGTGATGCGAATCGCCGACGATGAGCTCCTGATACGGCGTCGGGCTGACCAGCAGGTGGATGCCATGCTTGTTGAGCAGCGGGGCCTTGGCCTCGATCTCGGCGTGCACCGCGCGGGCGGTCGGCAGGTCCGAGAAAGCGCCGTAGTGGGTGCAGGACAGGCCGGTCAGCACGGCATGGGTCAGCGGTACCGTTTCCTCGGTCTTCAGGCGCAGCATCTGCAGGCGGCATTGCTTCAGGTTCATCGGCTGCAGGCGGTCAGCGAAGAGCGTCAGGTAATCGTGACCCGAGCACACCACCACGCGCTCGGCGCGGAATTCACCGGCCGTGGTCGAGAGGCGGCCGTCGGCGGTGCCATGCACCAGGGTATTGAAGCGGAAATGCACGCCCTGCGAATGCAGGTAGGCCACCAGGGCCGGCATGGCTTCGCGCGAGTACAGCTGCAGGTCTTCGGTGCCGTGCAGAGCCGAGCGGTGATGGCTGAAACGGCCGTTGTAGAGCGTATCCAGCTTGTCGCCTTCGAGCAGGGAGGCGCGGTAGTCGTACTGGCGTGCGCGCACGGTCATGAATTCCAGCAGCACGTCGTGTTCGGCCTCGCTGCGGGCAAACAGCAGGGTGCCAGCTTCACGGGCGCTGAAATGCGCGCGCGCGGCCAGGTGCAGCCAGAGGGCGCGGCTTTCGCGGGCCAGGTCCAGCATGATGCCGGGCGGCTGGCCGGTCACCAGGCCCATGCCGAAGTTGCGTACGGACGCGCCCAGCGGCGTGCCGGTGCGTTCGAAGACGGCCACCTTGAGGCCGCGCTTGACGGCAGCATAGGCATGGGCGAGGCCAAGGATGCCGGAGCCGACCACGGCCAGGTCGAAGTGCTGCGGATCGTGTTCTGAGAGGGAATTGTTCATGGGAAGTGCTCCATCGGAGTCAGTTGCGAGATGTCGTGTGGCGTCTTGTGCGGGGACGCTCTGGCGGCGTCCTGCGGTCCTCTCCGTGCGCCGTCACGGTGCGGCCCGAAAGCATCGGGCCCGTGACGGCGCGGTATTGCGGGCAAGTCCTGGAATTACTGCTTCTTCTCCGACTTGCTTTCGTAACGCTTGCTCCACTCGGTCAGGATGCGGTCACGGCTGGTGCTGGCCCAGGTGAAGTCGTTCTTGATCAGGCGCTTTTCATAGTCGGCCGGCAGCAGTTCGTCCGGCTTGGCCACGCCAGGAATGGCGACCACGGCGAAGTTCTTTTCATACAGGGCCATGGCTTCCTTGCTGGCGGAGAAATCGGCCAGCTTCTTGGCGGCTTCCAGGTTCTTGCTGCCCTTGACGATGGCGGTGGCTTCGATATCCCAGCCCAGGCCTTCGGACGGCAGGATCACGTCGATCGGTGCGCCTTCCTTCTTGGTCTTGACGGCGCGGTACTCGAAGGCGATGCCGATCGGGAATTCACCGGTGGCCGCCTGCTTGCAGGGCTTCGAGCCGGAGTGGGTGTATTGGCCGATGTTCTTGTGCAGGGCGTCCATGTAGGCCCAGCCTTTTTCTTCACCCATCATCTGCAGCCAGGCCGAGACATCCAGGTAGCCGGTGCCGGACGAGGCCGGATTGGGCATGACGATCTTGCCGGCATAGACCGGCTTGGTCAGGTCAGCCCAGGAGGTCGGCTTGGGCAGGCCCTGCTTTTGCGCTTCCACGGTGTTGAAGCAGATGGCCGAAGCCCACACGTCCATGCCGACCCAGGCCGGCGGATTGGCGGCGCTGCGGTACTTGGCGTCGATCGCCGACAGGCCTTGCGGGGCGTATGGGGTCAGCATGCCTTCCTTGTCCAGCAGGGCCAGGCTGGTGGCGGCCAGGCCCCAGATCACGTCAGCCTGCGGGTTGGCTTTTTCGGCCAGCAGCTTGGCGGTGACGATGCCGGTGGAGTCGCGCACCCACTTGATCTCGATGTCCGGGTTGGCCTTCTGGAACGCGGCCTGGTAAGCCTTGATCTGGTCGGCTTCGAGGGCGGTGTAGACGGTCAGCGTGGTAGCGGCGTGGGCCTGGGCCGAGAACAGCAGGCCGGCACCGATCACCGATGCGAACAGGGAAAACAGCTTGGTTTTTTTCATGATGGCCTTCGTCAGTGAATGGCTGGGTTGAAAACGCGTCGGGGACGCAAGGTGGAGAAATCGTAGGACTGCCGGTCCGGCTCAATGCGCGCGTCCACGGCGCCAGGCCTGGGCCCGCGCCAGCCAGCGGCTACCGGCCAGGTGCATGAGCAGCGAGGCCACAGCCGAGGTCAGCAGGATCAGCGTGGACATGGCGGCCGCCGGGCCGACATCGCCGGCGTCGTCCATGTTCAACACCGCCACCGAGGCCAGTACCGTATCCGGGCGATACAGGAAGATCACCGCCGACACCGTGGTCATCGAGGACACGAACAGGTAGCGGAAGATCTCCAGCATCTGCGGCAGGCACAGCGGCACCGTCACGCGCAGGAAGGTCTGCAGCAGCGGCACCTTCAGCGACAGCGAGGCCGCTTCGAATTCAGGATCGAGCTGCTTGAGCGCGGTGACGGCGGTGAGATGGGCCGTGGTGTAGAAGTGCACGATGGAGCAGAGCACCAGCAGCGTCATGGTCCCGTAGAGGAAATTGAACGGGTTGGACGGATGGTTGAAGAACAGCAGGCTACCCAGGCCCAGCACCAGCCCGGGCACGGCCATCGGCAGGAAACTCAGCATGCGCAGCAGGGGTGCGAGCCAGGCCTGGCCACGCGTCTTTTCCATCAGCCAGGCACCGGTGAAGATGACCAGGGTCCCGGCCACGCTGGTGCCGCAGGCCAGTTTCAGGCTGTTCCAGTAGGCCAGCCAGCCGCCGCCATCCATGTTGTCGAAGTCGTAGTGCTGCAGCGTCAGTTGCAGGTTGTAGGGCCACAGCTTGACCAGCGAAGCCCCCATGGCCACCACGATCATCATCAGGACGGCGGCCGCGATCAGTGCCACCGCCAGCAGGTTGATGCCATCACGGCGCCAGTCGGGGCGGGGAACGTAAGCTTCGGAGCGGCTGCTCATGGTGGCGCGCTGGCGCCGCTGCAGCCAGGCGTCCAGGGCAAAGGTCAGCAGGGCCGGCACCAGCAGCAGCAAGCCGATCAGCGCACCGCGTCCGAACTGCTGCTGGCCGACCACGGCCTTGTAGGCTTCCACGGCCAGCACGCTGTAGGCGCCGCCGGTGATCTTGGGCACGCCGAAGTCGGTAATGGTGAGCGTGAACACCAGGCAAAGCGCACCGAAGATGCCGTAGCGCGTGGCCGGCAGGGTGACGGTGGTGAAGATGCGCCAGCGCGATGCGCCCATGGCGTGCGCCGCGTCGTACAGCCGGCCATCGGCCTGCGACAGCGCCGACAGCAGGATCATCATGGCGTGCGGGAAGGTGTAGAACACTTCACCCAGCAGCATGCCCCAGAAGCCGTAGATGCTGCCATCCATCCACTCCTTGAACAGGCCCTGGTTGCCGAACAGGTAGATCAGTGCGATGCCGGGCAACAGCGACGGCGCCAGCAGCGGCAGCAGGCCGATACCGCGCCACAGGCCCTTGAAGGGAATGCAGGTGCGCTGCAGGGCGTAGGCGAACACATAAGCCAGCGGTACCGTCACCACGGCGGTCACCGTGGAGACCCACAGGCTGCGCGCCAGCATGGGCAGGAAATTGATGTTGGCGAACAGTGTCACGAAAGGCTGGCTGCCCGCCCAGTTGCCCTCGGGCGTCAGCACGGCTTGCGCCAGGATGAACAGCAGCGGACCGCCCAGACCCAGCAGGAGCAGGGCCAGCAGCAGCCATTTCATGGCGCCGGGCAGCCACTGGCTGCGGTCGGTCGCGGAACGCCGCACCGATACGGCGCCAGCTTCGGTATGGTCGCGAGCCAGGGCAGGCATGGGGGAGGTGGGCGGCAAGGAAGATTGCATCGTCATGAACGGTCCGGCTCAGGCAAAGACCTGCAGGGCCTGGCGCGGCAGCGCCACCCACAGTCCATCGTGAGCCGGCTGGGCGGCCAGGCGGTCGTGCGATTCACCGCTGACATCGGCCAGCAGGGTCTGGCCCGGCAAGGCATCGGCAGCCAGGGCCAGGCGATAGCGGTTGCCGAGATAGATGCGATCGATCACGCGTGCCTGGAAGCGGTTGGCACAGCTCTCGGTAGCGAACAGCTCCACGGCTTCTGGGCGGCAGAACAGGCGACCGGTTTGCAGCTCCGCTTCTTCAGGGCGGACTTCGAAGCGCAAGGCCCCGACCGTGACCTGCGAACCCGAGATGCGCGAAAACGGCAGCCAGTTGGCGTGGCCGATGAAATCCGCCACGAAGGGCGTGGCCGGGCGGCGGTAGATCTCGGCGGGCGTGCCGAACTGTTCGATGCGGCCATGCTGCATGACGGCGATGCGGTCGGCCATGACCATGGCTTCTTCCTGATCGTGCGTGACCATCAGGGTTGTGATCCGGAACTGCTTCTGCAGGCGGCGGATTTCCAGTTGCAGGTGTTCGCGCACCTGCGCATCCAGGGCCGAGAGCGGTTCGTCGAGCAACAGCAGCGAAGGCGAGGGGGCCAGCGCGCGCGCCAGGGCCACCCGTTGCTGCTGGCCGCCGGAAAGCTGGCCGGGATACTTGGATTGGCTGCCGGCCAGGCCGACCATGGACAGCATCTCGGTCACGCGCTCCTGGCGTGCCTGACGCTTCATGTTGCGCAGGCCATAGGCGACGTTGTCGGCCACGGTCAGGTTCGGGAAGAGGGCATAGGACTGGAACAGGATGCCGTAATCGCGCGATTGCGGCGGCAGATCGGAAATATCGCGGCCACCGGCGAAGATCTGGCCGGCATCCTGGCGCTCCAGGCCGGCGATGGTGCGCAGCAGGGTGGTCTTGCCGCAGCCCGAGGGACCCAGCAGGCAGACCATCTCGCCTTGGCGCACTTCCAGCGAAACGCCGTCCAGCGCGGTGAAGGCGCCGAAGCGCTTGTCGATGCCGCGCACCGACAGGAAACGCTCGTTGCCGTCGGTGTCATCAGGCGGGCAAACCGGCATCGCAAGGGCGGCGGCGGAAGAGGGTGTCTGCATCATTTCGGAGGGTTTCCAGCTGGTTCGCGATGTTGCCCAAAGGCAGTCCCCATGCGGACTTTCGCCGGATGGACTGGCCCGTTCAGAGGCAAGCGGATGGTACGGGCCAAATATGACTGCTGGATGACACCCCCTGCTGTGATAGCAGCCCGGAATCCTTGCTATAGATTGAAGCTATGGATCATCTTGGAAGCTCTCGCGGCGAGGGAATCCGGGCGGCGCAACGCTGTCCAAATTCGGTCAGATCATTCATTGACGCCATGCGGCGAGTGAAGCAAGATCGGACAGTGATCAGGAGGAGAAAATGAACAAATACGGTAGGCCTGCCCGCCGGCCGGGCGTGCGCCTGGCGATGTCGGGCGTGGGCATTGCTGCCATGCTGGCGGCCTGCTCCGCACCCGAGAGCACCCAGCAGGAGCGCGATGCGCTGGCGCGCTCCCTGATCGAGCAGAAGAAGACCACCGAGGATGCCACCTCCACCGCCACCACCGTCGACGGCTACAAGGTCGACCTGGCCAAGCGCATTTCCCAGGTCAATTTCACCAGTGTCTACGTGGAACGCCCGCAGGCCTTGCTGCGCTCGGTGATCGTCATCAAGTACGTGATCGATGGCGACGGCAATCTGGTCAAGAGCGAGATCCTGCGCAGCAACCGTGACAAGCACGCCGAAGCCAGCGCCCTGGGCAGCCTGAAATCGGCCGCTCCCTTCCCCAAGCCGCCGCCGGCGCTGCTCAAGCAGGGTCGCATCGAACTGTCGGAGAGCTGGCTGTTCAACAACGACGGCCGCTTCCAGTTGCGCAGCGTGGCCCTGGCCCAGATGGACCGCTAGCGGCAGCCCTGCCAAAGATGCCGCCCGGCATTGGCATGTGTATAATGTCGCGCGAGCACGACGGTGTGCGTTGTGTCTCCCGGGCCTGACGGGCCTGCGCCGGATCAGGGCGAACGCGAGTTCGCCTTTTTTCTTATGGGCGCGCACCAGCGGCAGTCTGCGCTGAACCCCGCTGTCCTTCATTGACCAGATCGTTTATTGATTGGCTATACATGTTTGATTTCATTCGTACTCACCAGCGTCTGATGCAGTTCCTGCTGCTGCTGTTCATCTTCCCGTCGTTCGCTTTCTTCGGCCTGGAAGGCTACAGCCGCCTGACCGACGACAACGGCGTGGCCAAGGTGGCCGGCCAGACCATCACCAAGGAAGAGTGGGACGCCGCGCATCGCCAGCAGCTGGACCGCATGCGCCAGGTGTATGGCAATCAGTTCGACAGCAAGATCTTCGACAGCCCGCAGGCGCGCCGCGCCATCCTCGACAACCTGATCGCCCAGCGCGCCCTGGGTGCCGAAGTGGTGGCCAGCAAGCTGGTGGTGCCGGACCAGGTGCTGCAGCAAAGCATCCTGCAGATCCCCGGCCTGACCAAGCCGGACGGCAGCTTTGACAACGAGCAGTACCGCGTGCTGCTGGCCGCGCAGGGCATGACCCAGAAATCCTACGAAGCCGGCCTGCGCCGCGAGATGGCCCTGCAGCAGCTCAATGCCGCCATCCAGACCACCGCCTTCGCCCCCAAGACCGTGGCCGAGAACCTGTCCAGCCTGAACGACCAGGAACGCACGGTCCAGATGCTGAACTTCAAGCCGGACAGCTACGCTGGCCAGGCCAAGGTGACCGACGAGCTGCTCAAGGCCTATTACGACAAGAACGGCGCCCGTTTCGAGACCCCGGAACAGGCCGACATCGAGTACGTGGTGCTGGATGCTGCCGCCGTGGCCGCCCAGGCCAGCGTCACCGATGACGACATCAAGGCTTACTACGAGCAGAACCAGAAGCAGTACGCCACCGAAGAACAGCGTCGCGCCAGCCACATCCTGATCACCGTCAAGAAGGATGCGTCGGCCGCCGACAAGGCTGCCGCCAAGACCAAGGCCGAAGGCCTGGTGGCGCAGCTGCGCAAGAACCCGGGCGACTTCGCCAAGCTGGCCAAGGCCAATTCGCAGGATCCGGGCTCGGCCGACAATGGCGGCGACCTGGGTTACTTCAGCCGTGGCGCGATGGTCAAACCCTTCGCCGATGCCGCTTTCAGCCTGAAGCAGGGTGAGATCAGCGATCCGGTCGAGTCTGACTTCGGCTATCACGTCATCGAAGTGACCGGCATCAAGCCAGCCGCCGTCAAGCCGCTGGAGTCGGTCAAGGCCGAGATCGGAGCCGAGATCAAGAAGCAGATCGCCGCCAAGAAGTATTCGGAAATGGCCGACCAGTTCAACAACCTGGTCTATGAAAACGGCGACAGCCTCAAGGCCGTCTCCGACAAGCTCAAGCTGAAGATCCAGACCGCCTCGGGCGTGACCCGCAATCCGAATCCGGCTGCCGGCGCTGCGCCGTACAACAATGGCAAGTTCCTGGCCGCGCTGTTCACCGACGACGTGATCAAGGCCAAGCACAATACCGAAGCCGTGCAGACCGCCCCCAACACCCTGGTGGCCGGCCGCATGACCAGCTACAAGCCGGTGGCCAAGCGTCCGTTCGAGGAAGTCAAGGCCGATGTGCAGAAGGCCGTTCTGTTGGCCGAAGAGCAGTCGCTGGCGGTCAAGGCCGGCCAGGAACGCCTGGCCCAGTTGCAAACCAAGGATGATGCGACTGGTTTCAGCGACGCCAAGGTGGTCTCGCGCGTGAAGTCCGAGGGCTGGACCCAGGAAGCCTTCAACGCCGTCATGAAGGCCGATACCGCCAAGCTGCCGGCCTACGTCGGCGCCGAGACCCCGGGCATGGGCTACCAGATCTACCGCATCACCAAGGTGGAACAGCCCAAGACGGTCGACACCGCGCGCCGCAAGGCCGAGCAGGAACAGATCACCGCCGCCTTGTCGCAGCAGGAAGCGCTGGGTTACCTGGACTATCTGCGCGAGAAGGCCAAGACCAAGCTGTTGAAGGGCGCCGCCGCCGTCAGCGCGGATGACGCCGCCAAGTAAGGTCAAGGGCATGGCCCGCCTTTGGGGCAATGCATGCACATGGCGCACCAGGATCGTGAATCGGTGTGCAGTGCCGCCCCAAGGCGGGGAATTGTCGGCATGACTGCCACAATTTACTAAAAAATTTACACGGGCCGCTTTTCCAGCGGCCCTTTTTGTTTCATCATGGACACCGGCGCTGCATTCGAGCGGGATGCACAAGGGAGCCGGCACCGGGGAATCCGCTTCATTTCTTCCATCGTCGTTGGCGTTTCGTCAGCTTTCCACCCAGCGGGAAAAGCCAGTATTTGTGCCGTCGAGATGAATTTCCTGTCATCCGCACGTCATGTTGCGCCGTTTCGGAAACAAACGGCTGCCGTACTTGTTGTCGCTTTCTCCAGTCGACATTCGAAAAGCATCGCAGGGGGTATTTCCACGAGGAGTGCGTCCGATGCGAGTCTTGCCCTGAATACGACCACGTTTTTATGCCTGCCCCAGTCCTGATCATACAAACCGGCGATGCCAATCCCGCCCTCAAGACCAACTACGGTGGTTACGCCGACCAGATAGGCTGCGCCGCCGGCCTGTGCCACACCGAGATCGAAGTCGTGACCGTCTATGAAGGGCAGCGCCCGTCCTGCCCGCGCAGCTACCGGGCTGTCTTCATCACCGGCTCACCGGCCATGGTGACCGACAAGGAAGACTGGAGCGAGCGCACCGCCGAATGGATCCGCGACGCCGCCGAGCTCGACACGCCCATGTTTGGCATCTGCTACGGCCACCAGCTGCTGACCCACGCCTTTGGCGGCGAAGTCGGCTACAACCCGGCCGGCCGCGCGGCCGGCACCATGCACGTGAAGACGCTGGAATGCTGCCGCCAGGATGAATTGCTGGGCGTGCTGCCTTCGGAGTTCCCGGCCCACATGCTGCACATGCAGTCTGTGCTGCGTCCGCCCAAGGATGCCATCGTCATGGCGCGTTCGCCGATGGATCCCCACCACGTCATCAAGCACAAGCACAACGTCTATTCGACCCAGTTCCACCCCGAGTTTTCGCCGGAGTTCGTGCGGGCGCACCTGCATTACTACACCGATATCTATCGTGGCTGCGGCATCGATGCCCAGGCGCTGTGCGAGAAGGTGTGTGACACGCCGCAATCGACCGGATTGCTGCGGCGATTCCTGGAGTTGTACGCACGGCATTGAAGCGCCTGCGCTCAATGAAATAGCCCCTGTGGCCAGCGATGGCACAGGGGCTTTGTTTTATGTCGCAACGGAGAGGGCGCTTACTTCACCCCGACCAGCGGCTTCAGATGCGGCCAGACATTGTCCAGCAGCCTGGGCTGGGCCTGTTCATTGGGATGGATGCGGTCGGCCTGGAACAGCGAAAGATCGGCTGCAATCCCCTCGAAGAAGAACGGCACCAGTGCCACCTTGTTGCTCTTGGCCAGATCCTGGTACATCCCGGCGAAGCGGCGCGTGTAGTCGGGACCGTAATTGGGCGGAATCTGCATGCCCACCAGCAGCACCTTGGCCTTCTGCTGGCGCGCCAGGTCGATCATGGCCTGCAGGTTGTCCTGGCTGGTCTTCAGCGCCAGGCCGCGCAGGGCATCGTTGGCGCCCAGTTCGATCACCAGGACCTCCGGCTTGTGCTGCGTCATCAGCGCCGGCAGGCGGTTGCGCCCGCCGATGGTGGTGTCGCCGCTGATGCTGGCGTTGACCACCCGGTAATCCGCCTTGCTCTGTTGCAGCCGCTGCTGCAGCAGGCCGGTCCAGCCGGTGCCGCGCTGCAGGCCGTATTCGGCCGAGAGGCTGTCGCCGAGCACGAGCAGGTTTTTTGGGGCAGAATAAGCGCTCGTCGCCGCTACCACCAGCGCGACGCCCGCCAGCAGCCGCACTGCCGCGCCCAACAGCGCCTTGCGCCTCGCCCCTGTTCCGGACCCTCTTGCCCGATTGCCCTGCATGCCTGCTTCCGCTCCTGCCAGTTCCGCCGTCATTGCCGCCATTGAAGTCCTTCAGTTATCCAAACACGTTGCCGATGTCTCCGCGCCTGCCGGCCGGCTGACCATCCTGAGCGACATCGATTTTACCGTGGCCGCCGGGACCACGGTGGCCATCGTCGGCGCCTCCGGCTCCGGCAAGTCGACCTTGCTGGGCCTGCTGGCTGGACTGGATACACCCAGCGAAGGTTCCGTGCGGCTCGATGGTGAAGACATCTACGCCCTCGACGAAGACGGCCGGGCCCTGCTGAGAAAGCGCAAGCTGGGGTTCGTGTTCCAGTCCTTCCAGTTGCTCGGGCACCTCAATGCCCTGGAAAACGTGATGCTGCCGCTGGAACTGCGCGGGGACAGCCAGGCCCGATCCAAGGCTGAACAGATGCTGGGCCGCGTGGGCCTGGGCAGCCGGCTGAAGCACTATCCCAAATATCTCTCCGGCGGTGAGCAGCAGCGCGTGGCGCTGGCGCGCGCCTTCGTCACCGAGCCGCCACTGCTGTTCGCGGATGAACCGACTGGCAGCCTCGACGCGGCGACCGGCGAATCGGTCATTCAGTTGATGTTCGAACTGAACCGCGAGCGCGGCTCCACGCTGGTGCTGGTGACCCATGACCCCGGTATCGCCGCCCGCTGCGAGCGGACCCTGACCATTGCGGCCGGACGGCTGGTGAAGTAATTCCGACCGCTCAGACGGATTCCATCGGATCGGCCGGCGGCAGCGGGTGCGCCCGCTTGTGTTCGATATAGGCAATGCCGATGCCGCTGGCGCAGATGATGGCAATGCCCAGCACCGTGATCTGGTCCGGGAACTGCCCGAAGACCAGCCAGCCCATGCCGCAGGCCGAGATGATCTGGGCGTAGAAGAAGGGCGTCAGCACCGAGGCTTCCGCGTGCCGGTAGGCCGAGTTCTGCAGGAAATGGCCGATGGTGCTGGTGATGCCGGTCGAGACCAGGATCGCCAGTTCCACCACCGTCGGCGTATGGCTGGTCCAGAAGAAGGGCACCAGCAGCGTCGAGACGATGCTGCCCACCAGCGCGCCATAGAACAGCGTCACCATCGGATTGTCCGCTTGGCTGGCCTTGCGGTTGAGGATGGATAGCAAGGCCTGGGTGAAGGCCGAGACCAGTCCCAGCGCCACGCCCACCGGCGGGATGTCGCCGCTGGGGCGGATCACGATCAGCATGCCCGTAAAACCGATCAGTACCGCAATCCAGCGTGACAGATAGCTGCGCTCGCCCAGCAGCCAGGGAGAAATCGCCAGCACGATCATGGGCGCGCAGAAGTTCATGGCCGTGCCTTCGGCCAGCGGCACGATCTTCAACACCGAGAAGAAAATCAGCGTCGAGGCCAGCAGCAGTGCGCCGCGCCCCAACTGCAGTCCCAGCCGGTTCGACTTCAGGATGCTGCGCCCGTGACGCCGCCGGTAGAGCGGTGCCAGCGTGGCCGCCATGAAGAACAGGTTGATGGTGTAGCGCATCCACGCAATCATCACCACGTGATACCCGGCCAGCGCCAGCAGCTTGCCGGCGGTATCGAGCAGGGACAGCGTCCACAGCCCCGAGATCAGGAAAATGATGCCCAGCTTATGGTTGTGGGCGATGCGGATGTAAGGCAGGACGGCGCTGGACATGGTCTCGGAGGATCTGGTTGAACACGGCACGGATGGCCGGGATGAATTCACTGGCGGTCAGCCCCACCGGCCCCTGGCCGGCAGCCACCAGCTGGTCGGCGGCGGCGCCATGGATCCAGGTGGCGGCCAGTGCCGCGGCACGGGTCGGCCAGCCCTGCGCCAGCAGTGCGCCGCACAGGCCGGACAGCACGTCGCCGGTACCGGCGGTGGACAGAGCAGGATTGCCGCTGGGGTTGATGGCGATCTCGCCATCGGGGAAGGCGATGACGGTCCCCGCGCCCTTGAGCACGGTGATGGCGTTGAACTGGCGTGCCAGCAGCCGCGCGGCCTGCGGGCGGTCCTGCT
>NZ_DBIC01000244.1:39031-40110 GCF_002296545.1 Herbaspirillum sp. UBA812
TGCGGGCGGTCCTGCTGGATTTGCTGGGTGGTGCTGTCGAGCAGGCGTGCTGCCTCCAGCGGATGGGGCGTGATGATGCTGCAGGCCTCCTTGCTGCGCTGGCTGCGGCGATGCAGCTTGTGCTGCAGCGTGGGTTCGGCCGAGATCAGGTTCAGGGCATCGGCATCGACCACGATGTCGGCTTCGCTGTCGAGCGCCCGCGCCAGGATGTCATGCGCATGGCGCGAGGTACCCAGGCCGGGTCCGATCACCAGCGCCGCGCTGGCGCCGAATTCGACACGGTCGGCCAGGCGGAACATCAGTTCGGGATGCTTGTCGTCATAGGCCGGGCCATCGTCGACGAAGGCCACATAGACCCGTCCGGCTCCGCCGAAGGCGGCGGTGCGCGCCGCCAGCACTGGCGCACCGGCCATGCCGCGCGCACCGCCCACCACGATGACGTCGCCGTAGCTGCCCTTGTGGCTGTTGTTGGCACGTGGCTTGAGCGCGGTGGCAAAACTCTGCGGACCATTCAGGAAGGCACGCGCCGGCGGCAGCAGGGCGGTGTCGATCTCCAGTGCGTCGACCACGATCTGGCCGCTGTGGTCGCTGCCGTCACAAGTGTGCAGTCCGGGCTTGTCGCCGATGAAGCTCAGGGTATGGGTGGCCTGCACCGCCACGCCCTCGCGGCCGCCCACGATGCTGCCGGTATCGGCATTCAGTCCGCTGGGGACATCGATGGACAGCACCGGGCAGCGCAGGCTGTTGATGTACTCGATGATGGGCCGCAGGGCCGGGCCGGGCGGGCGCGTCAGGCCGATGCCGAACAGTCCGTCGATCACCAGCGCCCAGGAGCGGGCGCGCAGCGGGACATCCCCCGTTCCTTCAATGAACTCCAGCTCGGCCTCGCGCGCCCGTGCCAGGGCACGGCGCGCATCGGCAGGCTGGCGGCTTTCATCGGCGTGCAGCTGAACGCTCACTTCGATGCCGGCTTCTTCCAGCAGGCAGGCGGCTTCCAGTGCGTCACCGCCATTGTTGCCGGGACCGGCCAGGACCAGCACCGAGGGCGAGGAGGCCGTGGTCGAACACAGCAACTGCTG
>NZ_DBIC01000125.1:0-4157 GCF_002296545.1 Herbaspirillum sp. UBA812
GGGTCAAATGGAGAGGGTCAAATCTGCGAGCAAATCAACACAAAGCTTTTTTAAAGAGATATCTGTCTCATAAACTGTTGACTACTTTACGCTTTCGACACCGGTGAGATCATGGGGTTTTGTAAGCAATTGATCGGCATCAAGCAAGCTGAAGTTGACAGGGCTCTCGCGTTCCCCGTAGCTGCACAGGCACTTCCTGCTTTTGTCGCCAATGTGGGTTAGGCAAAGACTGGTTGGATGTGCTGGGGAAACTATGATCCCAAGCAGCTCACCGAGATGCCCCGCGGCACGGGGTTGCCATACCCTTAGTCATACCCTATCAAAAATGCCATGCGCCGAGCCTTTGCGAACAATTGGCAAGGAAGTGGGTATGGTCCGGGCGTGTACGCTCACCGACATCGCCATTGAACGACAGCATCATAGCGGGCTGGACGATGCAGTTACTACCATGGGTATTAGAGCATTCCTCGGTTTCGGGGACGGGCGCCGAGTCGGTGAAGCTGTTTAATTACGAAGCAATGCCGTCAAGCAAAGTCTTCATCTCCACAAGTTCATTCCTTATTTGCAGATTTTGACTTTCCCATCATAGTTGATGATCGACGATAAGTGCCTGATGGAACACGCTGTCGTACTCAGCGCAACTTTGATGATTTCCAATTTGATCACAGCGGCAAGCGATGAAACCTTGTGGCGCTCAGCGATGCATCATCGGTGGACAAGGACGGCGGCGCAGTGCCGTCCACCTGCGTGCGTACGATGCACCCTGTCATTGTGGGCAGGCCCGGCCCCGGGTAGACTGAGCACTTTCTCTTTTGCAAGGCAAGTTTCAGCATGCTTGACCAGACCGCCGCCGATGCGCGCCTGCCGCTCTATCTCCAGTTGCGTGACCAGCTCGCGGCGCAGATCCGCGCCCAGAAATGGCAACCGGGACAAGCCATCCCGTCCGAAGCCGAATTGAGCCAGACCTATCAGGTGGCCGTGGGTACGGTGCGCCGCGCGGTCGAGACGCTGATGAGCGAAGGCCTGGTGGAACGCACGCACGGACGTGGCACCTTCGTGCGCAAGGCGCGTTTCGACAATTCGCTGTTCCGCTTCTTCCGCTTCGAATCGGCCGATGGCCGCCCGCTGCAGCCGACCAGCGTAATCGTCAGCCGCAAGGTCATCGAGGCACCGCGCCAGGTGGCCGAGGCCTTGCACCTGAAGACGCACGCCCGGGTGATCGAACTGCTGCGCCTGCGCAAGGTGGATGGACAACCGGTGCTGGCCGAGAACATCTACCTGTGTGCCCAGCGCTTCAAGGCGCTGGCGGGGAAGGCACCGGAGGATTTCGGCGATCTGCTGTATCCGCTGTATGAGCGCGAATGCGGGCTCATCGTCGCCTCGGCGCGTGAAACCCTGACGGTGGAAACGGTGACGGCGGCGCAGGCAAAGCTGCTGGGACTCAAGGAAAAGACGCCGGTAGTGGTGATCGAACGCATCGCCTTCGGCTCGGATGGTGCGCCGCTGGAGTGGCGACAATCGCGCGGGGCGGGGAGCAAGTTCAGGTATAGCGCGGAGATTCGCTGATCTGTTCTTGACGAGGCCGCTGGTACCGTTACCGCCAGGAGGCCTGATCGGCTGGCAATGTGCGCAGCGGATCATGCACGTTCAGTTGATCGGCATGTCCAAGCTTCTCCGTGAAGACCACCAGATTGCAACCGGCGCTGGTAAGGGCCGAGCGAAACAGGATGCCACTGGCACCTGACGTCATGGCTGCATCACCTATCGCCCACGAAGGTGGTTCAGTGGTGTCCTGAAAAAGCAGGCGCCGCCAATCGCAATAGAAACTCCGCCAGATCGGGCTCCACCCCGGGCCGATGCCATCACGGAAATCCACCACCTTCTCCAGCCTCACCTGATAGGCCACGATCACACCCGGCGGCAGCAGTGGAGCCAACTGCTGGTATTCGGCCAGTGCCGTGGCCGTCTCCAGCGAGAGGTACAAAGCCGGCACGCCGGGCCGGTTGAGCCTGCCGCCGAATCGCGCTGCGCCGGCACCTGAGACCGGATCAAACGACCAGCGAGGAACATGGACCCGATAAGCGACCGTCTCAAGACTGGTCAGGATCATCCCGAAAATCCGGCTTCCAGCGAAGAAAGATAACGCACGAGATCATCGGTACGATCTTCCGACACCAGCTGATGCGGCGTATTGCCACCGAAAACCGGGAGCGCGGCCTGTTGAAACCAGGCCAGGGATGCTTCCACATTGCCGAAGAGATCATTGCAGAGCCGAATGACGCGTAGGGCTTCATGCAAATGCCTTTGCATGGCGTAGGCTTCGCTGCCATGTGACAGCGCCGGGTAGCGGCATGAGGCCATGAGCGCGGCAGCATCGATACGCAGCACTGCAGCAAAGCGCTCTGGCGAAAGCGTTTCTGTATCACTGCCCGCGTACAGAAAATTAAGGAGCGCGCGGAAATCCTGACCGAAATCCGGGATGGCTTGCGCGCTGCCGTCGTTCATGATGTCGTCATCCGGGCATAAGAAAGGCCCCATTATTGCACCCTCAACGACGACATCACGGTTCGATTGCATGCCTTTCATATCACCACCTCTTTTGCCAGCAAGGAAAAGGGCGATTGTGAATCTGCACGGTGCAGAAACGCCACACGGCATTTGAACTTTTCCGACAATCTCGTTTACTATCGTCGCTCAGCCCATCACTTCCCACACCATGCAACTGAAGCGATCCCCCATCCAGACACGAGCTGCCCTCCCGGCCGCCGGCGTTTGCCTGCGCGGGCTGAACACCAAAAAACGGCATCTCCGCTGACGGGGATGTCACGTCCCGTCCGGCGGATCGCCTGGCGGGACTGGATCGCAACATCACCCTTCTTTCAGACCTCGCCCGGCGCACTGCCGGCGGAACGGCTTTCTTCAACCGTTCTTCATGAGGTACACATGCACACAAGCTTTACCGGAGTCTGGGTCCCCATCGTCACGCCGTTCCTGGCGGGCGACGCGGCCAGCATCGACCACCCTGCCCTGGCACGGCTGGCGCAACATCTGGCCGAACAAGGCATCAGCGGGCTGGTCGTCGCGGCCACCACGGGCGAGGGCATCCTGCTGCAGCCAGGTGAACAGGACGCCCTGCTGGCGACCCTGCGCGCTGCAGTCCCGCAGCTACCGCTGGTCATGGGGTTGTCGACCGCGTCCACGCACGATGCGGTGGCGCGCGCACGCGTACTGTCACGACTGCGGCCCGATGGCCTGCTGGTGACGCCACCGCTTTACGTTCGGCCATCTCAGGACGGTATCCGCCGCCATGTGGAAGCGGTCACGGAGAGCGCCGACCTGCCTGTGCTGGTCTACAACATTCCCTATCGCACCGGCTGCCAGGTCGAGCTGGAGACGCTGCAACAACTGGCGCAGGATCCGCGCGTGGTCGGCCTCAAGGAATGCGGCGGCAGCCAGGAGCGCATGCAGCGCCTGGTCAACGAGACCTCGCTGCGCATCCTCTCGGGCGACGACGCCCAGAATTTCATGGCGCTGTGCCTGGGCGCGCACGGCGTCATCGCTGCCTCGGCCCACGTGATGCCGCACTGGCACGTGCAGATGCAGGCACTGATCCGCGACAACCAGTGGCACCAGGCAAGGGACATTTCCGACGCGTTGCAGCCGGTCATCCGCGATCTGTTTGCCGAACCCAGCCCGGCACCGCTGAAGGCCCTGCTGCACGCCGATGGCTGGTGCGCACAGGAAGTCCGCCTGCCCTTCGTACCGGTCAGCGCTGGCTTGCATGCGCGTCTGATGACGCAGCGGCAGGCGCTGCTGTCGTCTGCTTTCTGAACCCTGCTTTCAAGGAGAAACACCATGTCATCCGCCCTGCCCCTGCAACTCCACGTCGACGCCCAATACGCCAGCCCCTATGCCATGTCGGTCTTCGTCGCCCTGCGCGAAAAGGCCTTGCCCTTCGCTCTGCACACCGTCGACCTCGACGCCGCCGCCCATCATGATCCCGCCTATGCCGCGCTGTCCCTGACGGCGCGCGTGCCGACGCTGCAGCATGGCGAGCTGGCCCTGTCCGAATCCTCGGCCATCACGGAATATCTGGAAGACGTCTTCGACGGTGCGCCGCTCTATCCTTCCGATCCAGCCGCGCGCGCACGCGCACG
>NZ_DBIC01000125.1:4461-6302 GCF_002296545.1 Herbaspirillum sp. UBA812
TCCAGCCGCGCGCGCACGCGCACGCCAGGTGCAAGCCTGGCTGCGCAGCGACCTGATGCCCATCCGCGAAGAGCGCAATACGCAAGTGCTCTTCTACGCCGCGCGCAAGCCGCCCCTGTCCGCCCAGGCCGAAGCCACCGCACAGCGGCTGTTCCGTTTCGCGGAAGCCCTGCTGCCGCAAGCAGCGGACCACCTCTTCGGCCAGTGGTGCATCGCCGATACCGACCTGGCACTGATGATCAATCGTCTCGCCCTGCATGGCGATCCCGTACCACCGCGTCTGGCCGCCTATGCCAAGGCACAATGGCAGCGATCCACGGTGCAGGAGTGGGTGGCCATGCAGCGCCCGCCGCTGACGGCATGAACGATATCGGGCGTCACTGATCCGTGATCCCCAATGAAAAAAGGGCGGCGTCCCAAGACGCCGCCCCCTCATGCACTCTAGCGAATGACGACAATCAGGCAATCGCCTCCGGACGCGGACGGGCAATCGCAAACACCACCGCCACGGCCACCAGGTCGAACGCGGCCAGCAACACGAACAGAGGACCATAACCAATCTGCGTGACCAGGATGCCGAAGAGCAGCGTGAACAGCGTCGCCCCCAGGTAGCCGCTCATGCCGGTCAGGCCGGTGGCAGTGGCCACCTGATTCTTGGTGAACACATCGGAAGTGATCGAATACAACGCGCCCGACAGCGTCTGGTGCGCAAAGCCGCCGATGGAGAGCAAGGCGATGGCCACATACGGACTATCGACGAAGCCCACGCAAGCCGGCCCGATCATGGCCAGACTGCCCACCAGCATCACCAGCTTGCGCGAAGTGAACAGCGACACATTCAAATGCTTGTGGAAGAACGGGCTCAGGTAGCCGCCCAGCACGCAACCGATGTCCGCCGCCAGGAAAGGCAGCCAGGCGAACATGGCGATTTCCTTGATGTTCATGTGGCGCTCGGTGGCCATGTACAGCGGGATCCAGGCATTGAAGGTCTGCCACGCCGGTTCCGACAGGAAGCGCGGAATGGCGATCGACCAGAAGTTCTGGCTGCGCACGATCTTGGTCCAGCTTTCACGCACGACTTTTTCAGGTGTCTTTTCCTGGCCGTCGAGGATGTAGTCGCGCTCTTCCGGCGAGAGCAGCTTCTGGTCACGCGGGCTCTTGTAGAACAGCATCCACAGGAAGAACCACAACACGCCCAGCACGCCCACCACTACGAAGGACATCTTCCAGCCGCCATGCAGGATGGTCCACACCACCAGGGGCGGTGCGCACAGCGCGCCAATCGAGGAACCGATGTTGAACCAGCCGATGGCCACCGACCGTTCCTTGGCCGGGAACCACTCGGTGGAGGCCTTCACGCCACCGGGAATACCGGCTGCTTCGGTCATGCCCAGCAGCGCGCGGAAGAAGGCCAGGCTCTGCCAGCCGGTCGCCAGGGCGGCCGCCGCGCACACCAGCGACCAGGCCAGGGCGAAGATGCCGAAGCCGATCTTGGTGCCCACCGCGTCGAGAACGTAGCCGGCCACCGGCTGCATGACCGCATAGCAGATCTGCCACGCCACCACGATGTAGGAGTACTGCTGGGTACTCATGTCCAGCTCTTTCATCATGGTCGGGGCGGCCACCGACAGCGTGTTGCGGGCCAGGTAATTGACGATCAGGGCCAGGGTGACCAGCGTCACCATGTACCAACGGATTCCTCTTACGTACTTCATGGCGTCTCCAAAATGGATAGTTCTTCAAAGGGCAGGCAATGCGCGGCCCGTCGCCCAGGGGTCCGTTTGTGCGCCCGCTCTCGCGGTGGATGGCGCACAGCCGTCATCCCCCGGCGGCACAGGGCC
>NZ_DBIC01000125.1:6628-8747 GCF_002296545.1 Herbaspirillum sp. UBA812
CCTGGGCTCAGGCAGATCGGGAATGCATGCCTGTCTCCAGATGAAGTTTTCTTATCTTTTTTATCATTTTATTTATACGATGTCGTATAAGTTGAGCTGCGATTAGTCGGACTAATTCTTCATGCAGGTGGACAACTCTAATGATCGCGGCTCCGGAAGTCAACCGAATTAAATGCAGATTCCTTCATGGAAACGGCTTTGCAGGCCGATTTCAGGGGGATGAGGTGAATCTTCCCGCGCGCCGGGCAGCCCAGGCTTGCGCCCCGGCGCAGAACCCTTCATAGTGACCGCAGACGAACTTCCCGGCAGCAGTCATCGTACATGTCAGCATTCCACCCGCCCTCCCCCGATTCTTCACATCGCGGCCAACTCAGCCGGTCCGAACACATCTGCAAGCAGATCATCGCGTCCATCCTGCGCGGGGAACTGGGCGAGAACCGCAAGCTGCCCACCGAAGTGGAACTGGCGCAGCGTTACGAGGCTTCCCGCACGACGGTACGGGAAGCGCTCTCGCGCCTGCGTTCGGAAGGCATCGTGGTCTCGCGCCGGGGCTCGGGCAACTATGTGCAGCGGCTGCCGGTCCTGCAAAGCAGCGCACCGGCGCAGATTGCCAGCATCCCTGACGTGGAGCGCTATTACGCGTTTCGCGCGTGTGTGGAAGTGGGTGCGGCAGGCATTGCGGCCACGGCTCGCGAGGAAGAGGACATCGCCCTGATGCGCCATTGCCTGCAAGCACTGCGGCGCGCGCAGCTGCAAGGCCAGACCGGCGTGGAGGAAGACCTGGCGCTGCACATGGCCATCGCCCGGGCCACGCGCAATCCCTTCTTCATCTCCACCATCGAACATGCGCTGGGCCCGATCCGCCAGTGCATGGAACTGGCGCAGAACCTGGGCTCACCGCAGGAGAGCGAGCGCATCCAGGTCATCGATGACGAACACCAGGCCATCATCGATGCCATCGCCCAAGGCTCGGCGCAAGACGCCGAGGCGGCCATGCGTGCCCATATCGGGCATGCACGCCAGCGTATCTTCGAAGGCCGCTGAACGCTGCGCATGACGCAACAACGCCGGGCCATGCAGCGCCCGGCGTGGCTTGAGCAGACCCGGCTTACGCAGGATTCTGCACGGCAGCCGGCAGATCGCGGCCGTGATGTTTCTTGTAGATGGCATTGAGCTTGCCATTCTTCTGGTTGGTCTTGACCCAGTTGTCGATCCATTCCTTCAGGCGCGGCTGGTTCTTGTTGATGGCAATGCCCAGGTCAAAGGCCTTCTGTTCGAACTTCATTTCCAGATTCTTGCCCGGCGCCTTCTTCTGCATCTCCTGCAGGTTGGAAGGCGTGCTGGAAAACACTTCCACCTGGCCCGTGACCATCGAGGTGATGAGGGTGGCGTCATCCTCATAGCGCATGATCTCCGCGCCCTTGGCGTTCTGCGTGGTCAGCGTATCGTTGGGTGTGGCGCGGGTGACGCCGATGCGCTTGCCGTTGAGGTCCGCATAGTCCTTGATGGCCATGCTTTTGGGTGCGCCGATGATGAGGCTGATGACCGCATAGGGCGTGGAGAAATCGATGACCTTCAGGCGCTCCGGCGTGATCGACAGCGAGCCCACCACGATATCGGCACGATTGGATTGCAGGGTCGGCACCCGCGCGGCATTGGCCACCTGGATCAGGTCGAGCTGCACGCCCAGGTCCTGCGCCAGCAGGCGCGCGGCGTCGACGTCGGAGCCGGCCGGTTGCAGCTTCTCGTCGCTGTAGCCGAACAGCGGCGTGCTGGACGTAGTGGCGATGCGGATCTTGCCGGCCTTCTTGATATCGTCGAGCTGGTCGGCATGTGCGGCATGGGTAGCGAGGCCCAGGATCAGGGCCGCAATGGCCGGGCGTGCGAGGTGGCGTAATGGGGTTAGTTTCATTTTGTGTCTCCGTTATTTTATGAATGGTCAGATCAGGCAACAGCGTTTGCGCTACAGGTCGGCAGCCAGGAAGGCTTGCAGTTCGGGGGTGTGCGGGTGGTCCAGCATGTCGCCGGGACCGACTTCCCAGACCCGGCCCTGGTGCATGTAGATGATGCGGTCGGCCACGCGCTTGGCGAAGTTCATCTCGTGCGTCACCAGCAGCAT
>NZ_DBIC01000331.1:0-3058 GCF_002296545.1 Herbaspirillum sp. UBA812
AGCCTTGCGTCCCCCCGCAAGGCTGTTCTTGTTGGTAGCCCGTGCAAGCCGGGCAATAGCTGGGTACACTGCGTGCCAACCCGGACGCGGGGTGGCTGGCCGACAATGTTGCACGGCTGTCAGGCTGGTCGGAGAGAATGACGGCGGGCGGCCTTGCTCCGGCAGGAGGGGCCGCCTTCGCTTGTGTTTTCAGCTGGCGTTTTGCCTGTCGTGAAAGACAGAAAAATGTACAGAATCCTGCACAGATTCCTGTGCAAAACGTTGTACAGAAAAAAGAGCAGAAGGCAGTACAGCAATCTGTACTGAAAGAAATACATAAAAAAGCGCTGATAAATGCCGGCGGGCTGCCATGGTGGCGGCCCGCTGACGTGATTACTTGATGACGTGATGGTTCACTGGTTTTCCTGACATGACAAATACTCCCAATTCCAAGCAGCCGTCTCCCTCCAACGCTTCGTCTCGCGGCAGCATCCTGCGCCGCTGGTGGTTCTGGGTCCTGGTGGCGGCGCTGGCGGCCGGTGGCGGCTACAAGTGGTGGTCCAAGAAGAAGGCCGATCAGGAGCAGATGGCTGCCATGGGCGGCCCGGGCGGACGCCCTGGCGCAGGCGGCCCCGGTGGACCGGGCGCGCGCCGTCCCGGCGGTCCCGGCGCCTTCGCGAGCCAGACCATGCCGGTCGGCGTGGCCAAGGCTCAGGTGCAGAACGTCGATGTCTTCCTCAATGGCCTGGGGGCCGTGACCCCGACCGCCACGGCCACCGTGCGGGCCCGTGTGGATGGCCAGCTGATGAAGCTGCATTACAAGGAAGGCCAGGTGGTCAAGGCCGGCGAGCTGCTGGCCGAGATCGATCCGCGCTCGCTGCAGGCCGCGTTGACCCAGGCCGAAGGGCAACTGGCGCGCGACCGCGCCTTGCTGGCCTCGGCCCGCCTGGACCTGAAGCGTTACCAGACCCTGCTGTCGCAGGACTCGATTGCCAGCCAGCAGGTCGATACTCAGGCCGCGCTGGTCAAGCAATACGAAGGAACAGTCAAGGCCGATGAGGGCAGCGTCGCCAGCGCCCGCCTGCAACTGTCGTTCACCCGCGTGACCGCGCCGATCAGCGGCCGCCTCGGTCTGCGCCAGGCCGATGTGGGCAACAACGTCACAACCAGCGATACCAACGGGCTGGTCATCATCACGCAACTGCAGCCGATCACGGCCATCTTCAGCATCCCCGAAGACAATATCCCCAAGGTCTTGCAGCAACTGCAGAGCGGCCGCAAGCTGCCGGCCCAGGCCTGGGACCGCGAGCAAAAGAAGAAACTGGCCGACGGCGTGCTGCTGACCATCGACAACGTGGTGGATTCGACTACCGGCACCGTCAAGCTCAAGGCCCAGTTCCCCAATACCGATTACGCGCTCTTCCCCAGCCAGTTCGTCAACATCCGTCTGCAGCTCAAGACCGAGGAGGGGGCCATCGTCATCCCGACGGCGGCCATCCAGCGCGGGTCGAAGGGCCTGTTCGTGTATGTGGTCAAGGAAGACAACACCGTCACCGTGCGTCCGGTCAAGACCGGTCCGGTGCAGGATGACCAGACCGTCATCACCGATGGCATCGCTGCCGGTGAAACCGTGGTCATCGACGGTATCGACCGCCTGCGCGAAGGCGCCAAGGTGGAAGCGGTGGCCCGTGGTGGCGCGGATGATCCGGCCAACAAGCTGACTACCGAGAATCCCGAACGCCGCCATGGCAAGCGCGGCCAGGCCGGTGAGGCAGGACAGGGCGGGCAGGGCGGTCAAGCCAACCTGAGTCCGGAAGAACGCCAGAAACGCTGGGCCGAAATCAACAAGCGCATCGACGCCGGTGAATTCGGCGAAGAGATCAAGAAGCTGCCCGAAGACCAGCGCCGCCAGAAGATGATGGAGCTGCGCCGCCAGCGTGAAGCGGCTGCCGGTGGTGGCAACGGCAGCAATACCCCCGCCAACAATGCAGGCAACGCCAACGGCGCCAAGTAAGCACAAGGCTCACGCATGAATCCCTCGCGCCAGTTCATCCTGCGGCCGGTCGCCACATCCTTGCTGATGCTGGCGATCCTGCTGGTGGGCATCGTGGCCTACCGGCTCCTGCCGCTGTCGGCCCTGCCCGAAGTCGATTACCCGACCATCCAGGTGGTCACGCTCTATCCCGGCGCCAGTCCGGACGTGATGACCTCCTCGGTCACCGCGCCCCTGGAACGCCAATTCGGCCAGATGCCGGGCTTGAAGCAGATGTCCTCCACCAGCTCCGGCGGGGCTTCGGTGATCACGCTGCAATTCAATCTGGATCTCAGCCTGGACGTGGCCGAGCAGGAAGTGCAGGCCGCCATCAACGCCGGCAGCAACCTGCTGCCCTCGGACCTGCCGATGCCGCCGGTCTACAGCAAGGTCAATCCGGCTGATACGCCCATCATCACGCTGGCGGTCACCTCCAAGACCATTCCCTTGCCCAAGGTGCAGGACCTGATCGATACCCGCCTGGCGCAAAAGATTTCGCAATTGTCCGGCGTTGGTCTGGTGAGCCTGTCGGGCGGCCAGCGTCCGGCCGTGCGCATGCAGTTGAATCCGCGTGCGGTAGCCGCGCTCGGTCTCAACCTGGATGACGTGCGCACCGCCATTGGCAACGCCAACGTCAACCAGGCCAAGGGCAGTTTCGACGGCCCCACGCGCGCCTCCACCATCGATGCCAACGACCAGCTGCGTTCGGCCGATGAATACCGCAACCTCATCATTGCCTACAAGAACGGTGCGCCCATCCGCGTCTCGGATGTGGCCGATGTGATCGATGGTGCAGAAAACGTCCGCCTCGGCGCCTGGGCGAACCAGCAGCCGGCGGTGATCGTGAACATCCAGCGCCAGCCGGGTGCCAACGTGATCGCCGTGGTCGACAGCATCAAGAAGATCCTGCCGCAGCTGCAGGCCAGCCTGCCGGGCGCCATCGATGTCCATATCCTGACCGACCGCACCACCACCATCCGCGCCTCGGTGGAGGACGTGAAGTTCGAACTGCTGCTCTCGGTGGCGCTGGTGGTGATGGTGATCTTC
>NZ_DBIC01000331.1:3346-26506 GCF_002296545.1 Herbaspirillum sp. UBA812
GCTGGTGGTGATGGTGATCTTCGTCTTCCTGCGCAACGTGCCGGCCACCATCATTCCCAGCGTGGCAGTGCCGCTGTCGCTGGTGGGTACCTTCGCGGTGATGTACCTGGCGGGCTTTTCGATCAACAACCTCACGCTCATGGCGCTGACCATTGCCACCGGCTTCGTGGTCGATGATGCCATCGTCATGATCGAGAACATCTCGCGCTACATCGAAGAGGGAATGAAGCCCATGCAGGCGGCCCTGAAGGGCGCGGAGCAGATCGGCTTCACCATCATCTCGCTGACTTTCTCGCTGATCGCGGTGCTGATCCCGCTGCTCTTCATGGGCGATGTGGTCGGCCGCCTGTTCCACGAATTCGCGGTCACGCTGGCGGTCTCCATCCTGATCTCGGCGGTGGTTTCGCTGACCCTCACCCCGATGATGTGCGCGCGCCTGCTGCGCCACCAGCCGGAAGAACAACAGGGCTGGTTCTACCACAAGAGCCAGGCCTTCTTTGACCGCATCATCGCGCGCTACGGCGTGATGCTGGAATGGGTGCTGGAGCGCCAGAAGCTCACGCTGCTGGTGGCCGTGGCGACGCTGGGTCTCACGGTGCTGCTGTACGTGTTCGTGCCCAAGGGCTTCTTCCCGCTGCAGGATACGGGCGTGATCCAGGGCATCTCGGAGGCCACGCAATCGATCTCCTTCGGTGCCATGGGCGAGAAGCAGCAGCAACTGGCCAAGGTGGTGCTGGAAGATCCGGCCGTGGAAAGCCTGTCCTCCTTCATCGGTGTGGATGGCACCAACGCCACGCTCAACAGCGGCCGCATGCTCATCAACCTGAAGCCGCATGAAGCGCGCGATGTCTCGGCCTCGGACGTGATCCGCCGCCTGCAACCCAAGCTCACGCAGGCGGTGCCAGGCGTGACGCTATACATGCAGCCGGTACAGGACCTGACCATCGAAGACAGCGTCTCGCGCACGCAGTACCAGTTCACGCTGGAAGATGCCGATCCGGGCACGCTGAGTACCTGGGTGCCCAAACTGATCGCACGTCTGCAGCAGGTACCGCAACTGGCCGACGTCGCCACCAACCTGCAGGACCAGGGCCTGCAGGCCTACATCGAGATCGACCGCAATGCCGCTTCACGGCTGGGCATCACCACGGCCGCCATCGACAATGCGCTCTACAACGCCTTCGGCCAGCGGCTCATTTCCACCATCTACACGCAATCGAACCTGTATCGCGTGGTGATGGAGGTCAAGCCTGAATTCCAGCGCGGCCCCGAGGCACTGGACAGCATCTACCTGGTCACCTCGGCCGGCGGCAAGGTCCCGCTGTCCTCGATTGCCACCGTCACCGAACGCACGGCTCCGCTGGTGGTGAACCACATCGGCCAGTTCCCGGCGGCCACCGTCTCCTTCAACCTGGCCAAGGGCGCATCGCTGGGCGAAGCGGTCAAGGCGATCAAGGCGGCCGAGGACGAGATCGGCATGCCCGACTCCACTATCACCAATTTCCAGGGTGCGGCACTGGCTTTCCAGGCCTCGCTGTCCAATACCCTGTGGCTGATCCTGGCGGCGATCATCACCATGTACATCGTGCTGGGCGTGCTCTATGAGAGCTACATCCATCCCATCACCATCCTCTCCACACTGCCTTCAGCGGGTGTGGGCGCGCTGCTGTCGCTGATGATCTCGGGGAGCGATCTCGGCATCATCGGCATCATCGGCATCATCCTCCTGATCGGCATCGTCAAGAAGAACGCCATCATGATGATCGACTTCGCGCTGGAAGCCGAACGGCACCAGGGCAAGAGCCCGCGCGAGGCGATCTACCAGGCTTGTCTGCTGCGCTTCCGCCCCATCCTGATGACCACCATGGCGGCACTGCTGGGTGCGCTGCCGCTGATGCTGGGCACCGGTGTCGGCTCCGAGCTGCGCCAGCCGCTGGGCATCACCATGGTCGGTGGCCTCTTGGTGTCGCAGGTGCTGACCTTGTTCACCACGCCGGTGATCTATCTCGGTTTCGACAGCCTGGGCCGCCGCCTGCGTGCGCGCTTCGGGCAGCGTGAGCCGGGCCATGGCGGCGAGGATGATGATGACGGCAAGCCGGCCACGCTGCCGCCGGCGGTGTAAGCGGATGCGCGCATGAATATCTCGCTTCCCTTCATCAAGCGTCCCATCGCGACCACGCTGTTGACCATCGGCATTGCGCTGGCGGGCATGGTGGCCTTCCGCCTGCTGCCGGTCTCGCCGCTGCCGCAGGTGGATTACCCGACCATCTCGATCTCGGCCTCGCTGCCGGGCGCCAGCCCGGAGACCATGGCGGCGACCGTGGCCACGCCGCTGGAACGCGCCATGGGCGCAATTGCGGGCGTGACCGAGATGACCTCGACCAGCTCGCAGAACTCGACCCGCATCACCCTGCAGTTCGACCTGAACCGCGACATCGACGGTGCCGCCCGTGACGTCCAGGCCGCGCTCAATGCCGCGCGCAACCTGCTGCCCACCGGCATGCCGAGCAATCCGACCTATCGCAAGGTCAACCCGGCCGATGCGCCCATCCTGATCCTGGCCATGACGTCCGACACCATGACCCAGGGCCAGATGTATGACGCCGCCGACAGCATCGTGGCGCAGAAACTGTCGCAGGTGCGCGGAGTGGGGCAGGTGAGCGTGGGCGGCAGTTCGCAGCCGGCGGTACGTATCGAGCTCAACCCCACGGCCCTGAACAAATACGGCATCGGCAGCGCCGACGTGCGCACGGCCGTGGCTGCCACCAATGCCAATCGTCCCAAGGGTTTGCTGGAGGATGATGGCCGCAACTGGCAGATCTATGCCAACGACCAGGCCAAGACCGCCGCTGAATATGCCCCGCTGATCGTCTCCTACCGCAACGGCACGCCGGTGCGGGTGCAGGATGTGGCCGAGGTGCGCGACTCGGTGGCCGATGTGCGCAATGCCGGTTCTTCCAACGGCAAGCCTTCGGTGCTCATCATCATCAACCGCCAGCCGGGGGCCAACATCATCGAGACGGTCGACAACGTGCGCGCCTTGCTGCCGCAGTTGCAAGCCTCGATCCCGTCAGCCATCGACATGAAGGTGGTGCTGGACCGTACCCCGACCATCCGCGCTTCGTTGAAGGAAACCGAGTTCACCCTGATGCTGTCGGTGGCGCTGGTGATCATGGTGGTGTTCCTGTTCCTGCGCAATGCGCGGGCTACGCTGATCCCGGCGGTGGCCGTTCCCGTCTCGCTGATAGGGACCTTCGGCATCATGTACCTGGCCGGATTCAGCCTCGACAATCTCTCGCTGATGGCGCTGACCATTGCCACCGGCTTCGTGGTCGATGATGCCATCGTGGTGCTGGAAAACATTTCCCGTCACATCGAAGCCGGCATGAAGCCTTACAAGGCGGCCTTGCTGGGCGCGCGCGAAGTGGGCTTCACGGTGCTGTCGATGAGCATTTCGCTGATCGCCGTCTTCATTCCCATCCTGATGATGGAGGGGATTGTCGGGCGGCTCTTCCGCGAGTTCGCCATTACCTTGTCGGTGGCCATCCTGGTCTCGCTGGTGGTGTCGCTGACGACCACGCCCATGATGTGTGCGCAGCTGCTGCGCCATGATCCCGAGGGCGATGCAGCGCGCCGCGAGCGCCGCCATCCGTGGCTGCAGAAGATTGCCGACCAGAGTGCGGCCATCTTCGAGGACATGCTGCTGGCCTACGAACGCACGCTGGCCTGGGCGCTGCGTGCTGCGCCGCTGATGATGCTGATCCTGCTGGGTACGATTGCGCTGAACGTGTATCTCTACAAGGCGATTCCCAAAGGCTTCTTCCCTCAGCAGGATACTGGCCGCCTGGTCGGCGGCATCCGGGGCGACCAGGCCATTTCCTTCCAGGCCATGCGCACCAAGCTCAACGAGTTCATCGACATCGTCAAGGCCGATCCGGCCGTCTCCGATGTGGTGGCCTTCACTGGCGGGCAGCGGCGCAACGGCGGCTTCATGTACGTGACGCTCAAGCCCCTCTCTGAACGAAAAGACAGTGCCGACAAGATCGTGGCACGGCTGCGCATCAAGACCGCCAAGGTGGCCGGTGCGCGGGTGTTCCTGGTGCCGGTGCAGGACATCCGCATCGGCGCGCGGCAGAGCGATTCGCAGTATGAATATTCGCTCAAGTCGGACGATGTGGGCCTCTTGCGCATCTGGGAGCCCAAGATCCGGCTGGCGCTGTCCAACCTGAAGGAGCTGGAAGACATCAGCACCGACCAGCAGGACAACGGCCTGCAGACCACGCTGACCATCGACCGCGAGACCGCCATGCGGGCCGGCGTCACGCCGCAGCTGATCGACTCCACCCTGTCGGACCTGTTCGGCCAGCGCCAGATCTCTACGATCTACAGCGGCATGAACCAGTACCATGTGGTGATGGAAGCGGCCCCGCAATACTGGCAGAGTCCGGAAACCCTGCGCGATACCTATGTCAGCCTGGCCGGCTCGTCCAATCTCTCGCCGACCACCTCCAGCCTCTCGACACCGCCGGCGCTGTCGGCGGCAGGCAAGTTGAATGCCAACACGGGACTGGCGCAAACCATCTCGACGGCGGCATCGACACAGATCCCGCTGGCGGCCTTCTCGCGCTTCGAGCCCACCACCACGGCGCTGTCGGTCAGCCATGAGGGCCAGTTCGTGGCCTCCACGCTGTCCTTCAACCTGGCCGAGGGCGTGTCGCTGTCGCAGGCCACCGCTGCCATCGACCGCGCCATGGCGCAACTGGGCGTACCCACCAGCGTGCTGGGCACCTTCGCGGGCACGGCCAATGCCTTCCAGGCTTCCACCTCCAGCCAGCCCATCCTGATCCTCACGGCCTTGCTGGCGGTGTACATCGTGCTGGGCATCCTGTACGAGAGCCTGATCCATCCCATCACCATCATCTCCACGCTGCCCTCGGCGGGGGTGGGCGCACTGCTGGCGCTGATGGTGACCGGCACCGACTTCAGCCTCATTGCCCTGATCGGCGTGATCCTGCTGATCGGCATCGTCAAGAAGAACGCCATCATGATGGTGGACTTCGCCATCGATGCCGAACGCAATCGCGGGATGTCGCCGCGCGATGCCATCTTCGAGGCCTGCAAGCTGCGCTTCCGTCCCATCATGATGACCACCATGGCAGCGTTGCTGGGTGCGATCCCGCTGGCCATCGGCCACGGTGATGGCGCTGAACTGCGCCAGCCGCTGGGCATCTCGATCGTGGGCGGGCTGGTGGTGAGCCAACTGCTCACGCTCTACACGACCCCGGTGGTGTACCTGTACATGGAACGCCTGAGTGCCTGGAGCCGCCGCCGCTTCGGCCGCAAGAACAAGACAGAAACCTCGGCGGCCTGAGGCTGCCGCCATGGAGAAACGCATGACGCAACAAGACCTGTTCAAACTCAAGCCCCTGCTGACCGTGCTGGCGGCCAGCTTCGCGCTGGCGGCCTGCTCGGTCGGGCCCGACTACGTGCGCCCGCAGATGGACATCGGCCCCGCCGTCTTCAAGGAAGGGCAGAACTGGAAGCCGGCCCAGCCGCGCGACCTCGCGGCCGATGGCAAGTGGTGGGAGATGTTCGGCGATCCGCAATTGAATGCGCTGGCCGAGCAGGTCGATATCTCCAACCAGAACCTGGCGCTGGCCGAAGCCAATTTCCGCAACGCCGTGGCGCTGGTGCAAAGCTCGCGCTCGGCCTATTCGCCGACGCTGGCGGCTTCGGCCGGTGCGTCGCGCGGACGTTCCGGCTCTGCCGGTTCGTCATCCAGTTCGTCGAACTCAGCCAATTCGTCCAATTCGTCCGGCAATAGTTCGAGTTCGGGCAGCGTGCGCAATTCCTACACCTTCTCGCTGACGGCCTCGTGGGAAGCCGACATCTGGGGCAAGGTACGGCGCGATGTGGAATCCAGCCAGGCCAGCGCCCAGGCCAGCGCGGCCGATCTGGCCGGTGCGCGCCTGTCGGCGCAGGCACAGCTGGCGCAGAACTACCTGCAATTGCGCGTGCTGGACGCCCAGCAGCAATTGCTGGAAGACACGGTGCAGGCCTACCAGCGTTCGCTGCAGGTCACGCAGAACCAATATGCCGCCGGGCTGGTGGCCAAGTCCGATGTGATCCAGGCGCAGACGCAACTGAAATCGGCGCAGGCCTCCGCGCTGGACAATGGCGTGACGCGGGCGCAGGTGGAGCACGCCATCGCGCTGCTGGTCGGCAAGACGCCTGCTGAATTCTCGCTGCCGCGCGCACCGCTCACGGCCGTGGCCCCGCCGGTGCCGCAGGGCGTGCCGTCGATGCTGCTGGAGCGCCGTCCCGATGTGGCCGCCGCCGAGCGCCGCGTGGCCTCGGCCAATGCCAAGATCGGCGTGGCCAAGGCGGCGTATTTCCCCAGCCTGACCTTGTCGGCCTCGGGCGGGTATCAAAGCTCGACCTTCGCCGACTGGTTCACGCTGCCGGGACGCGTCTGGTCGCTCGGGCCGCAACTGGCGCAAACGATTTTCGATGGCGGTGCGCGCGCAGCGGCCACCGACCAGGCGATCGCCACCTATGACGGCACGGTCGCCACCTACAAGCAGACGGTGCTGACCGCCTTCCAGGATGTGGAAGACAACCTGGCCGCGCTGCGCATCCTGGAGCAGGAAGCGGCGGTGCAAGGCGAGGCGCTACAGGCCGCACGCCAGGCCGTCACGCTGGTGACCAATCAGTACAAGGCGGGGACGGTGAGCTACGTCAACGTCATCACGGCACAGGCCACGGCGCTGTCGGCCGAGCTGACTTCATTGAACATCCTCAACCGCCGCATGGCCGCCAGCGTGCTGCTGGCCAAGGCGCTGGGCGGGGGCTGGGACGGGCATAGCCTGGATGACCTTGGCCCGTTGCAACAGCAGGTGGCCGACAAGGCCAAGGGATTGAAGGACAACGCAGCGCTGCGTTGAGTTGAATTGAGTGTGTAGTCGGGTCAGGCGGTGACCAGCACCGCCGGCACGGCACCGCGCAAGGCGTTGCAGACCACGATCTCCTCTGCCGCCAGCAGGTCGGCGCGGGTGATGACGGCTTCCACCGCATCCCATTGCCGGTCGTCCAGCAGCACGCGCCGCATCACGCCCGGCAGGACGCCGCAAGCCAGCGGCGGCGTGCACCAGCGGCCGCCGATCCTGACGAAGACATTGCTGCGGCCGCCTTCGGTCAGTTCATCCCGTTCATTGAAGAAGAGCTGGTCAAAGCCGCCGCGCCGTTCGGCCTCTTGCCAGGCGGCGTTGTAGCGGGCGCGCTGGCTGCTCTTGTGACGCAGGAAGAGGTCGCCGCTGTCGGTGGCGGTGTCGGCCAGGAAGACCTTGACCGGAGCGGTCAGCGGGGTCAAGGGCGCATGCTGGACCGTGATGCCGCCTCGGGCATCCAGCGCCAGCCGCAGCCGATAGGGCGTTTGGTCAGAAAGTTCAGTACAGGCCGCATCGAGCCGCAGTGCAATCGCCGTCGCATCGCAGGGATAGCCCAGCTGTGAAGCAGAATTCTTCAGGCGCGCCAGATGCAGCGCCAGATGGTGGCATCCAGCGCGGGTGGCGTGGAGGGTTTCGAATAACGTGACGCTTTGTGCCAATTCGGTAAGGAAGCCTGACTTCAACTGGCACTCCGCAAATTCGGATGCAGCCTCGCTGTCGTAGACGATGCCTGCACCAACCCCCATCACACCCTGGCGCACACCGTCCTGCGCTGCCTGCAATTCCAGCGTGCGGATTGGTACCGAAAGGCAGAAGTCGCCGATGGCCGGACCCTCCGCACGCGGCGGCGCGAACCAGCCGATGGCACCGGTATAGAGTCCGCGCGGCTCGGTCTCCAGTTCATCGATGATCTCCATGGTGCGGCGTTTGGGCGCACCGGTGATCGAGCCGCAAGGGTAGAGCGCTGCCATCGTGTCGGCCAGCGTGGCGTCTTGGCGCAGGTGGGCGCGTATGGTCGAAGTCATCTGCAACACCTGCCCGTAGCGGCGCACGTCGAACAGATGCGGCACCTGCACCGAGCCGGGAACGGCCACGCGGCCCAGGTCATTGCGCAGCAGGTCGACGATCATCAGGTTTTCGGCACGGTTCTTTTCATCGTTGGCCAGGGCCAGGGCGCGCTGGGCATTGAGCGTGTCCGCACCTTCCTGTGTGGCCGGTACGGCGCGCGCGGTGCCCTTCATGGGCTTGGCCTTGAGCGTTCCTTGCTGATGGGCGACGAACAATTCCGGCGAACACGAGAGCACCATGCCGCCCGCGTCATCGCGCACCAGTGCGCCATACGGCACCGGCTGGCGCGCACGCAGGCGACGGTACAGGGTGACGGGGTCGCCCAGCACGTCGAAGTGCAGGCGATAGGTGTAGTTGACCTGGTAGGTATCGCCGGCTGCGATGTAATCGCGAATACGATCGATGGCTGCACTGAAGGCAGTCTCATCGACGCTGCTGCGCAGACGGGTGATGCCGGCGCTGTCGGATCGCACTTGGGCCGACAGCCATGCCTCCACTTCGGCGGCAGACAAATGCGCGCACTGCGCAAACAACAGTACGCGCGCCAAGGGGCCGGAGAGGGCACGATGCGGCAAGCCCTGCAGCGCCGCGCCCAGTTCATAGCTCCACAAGGCCACGGCGTGCTGCCCCTCGGCCAGCGCCGCCTGCATCGCTTCGAGCATCGCCGGGAAGCCCGCCGCATCCGCGCAGGCCAGCGTGCGCACATGCCCGGTGTAGAGGCGCGAGCGCGGTTCGGCCGGGCTGGCCTGGTGGTCGTCGAGGAGGGCGAAGCAATCGTTCATGAAGGGCAGTGCAAACAGAAGGGCAGGGAAGGCCGCAGGGGCAGGGATGCTGCCGGGCAAGCCGTCGCGGGGCGCCAGTGGGACGCGGTCGGCAGCATGATAGCGTAAAAGGTATACTTGAAGGCTTGCCGGGCGGCACGCAACGTCGGTCAATTGCCGGTCATTCGCGCTGCACGCCGCCTTCGCACTCTTACTCCTCACCCTTGACGATGCCCATACCCCGCACCTTCATCATTCCCCTGATCGTCGCCTGTGCGCTGTTCATGGAACAGATGGATTCCACCGTCATCTCGACTTCCCTGCCGGCGCTGGCGCTGGACATGAAGGTCGATCCGATTTCGCTCAAGCTGGCGCTGACCTCCTACCTGGTCTCGCTGGCGGTCTTCATTCCGATCTCTGGCTGGATGGCCGACCGCTTCGGCTCGCTCACCATCTTCCGCACGGCCATCTGCGTGTTCATGCTGGGCTCCATCCTCTGCGGGGCGTCCTCGACCTTGCCGCAATTCGTCGCCGCGCGTTTCCTCCAGGGCATAGGCGGGGCCATGATGGTGCCGGTCGGGCGGCTGGTGATCCTGCGCAGCGTGGAGAAGGTCAACCTGGTGAAGGCACTGTCCTATCTCACCATTCCGGCCTTGTTCGGTCCCGTGCTGGGGCCGCCGCTGGGGGGCTTCATCACCACCTATTTCCATTGGCGCTGGATCTTCTTCATCAACATTCCCATCAGCATCCTGGGTCTGTATCTCGCCACGCGCTTCATTCCGGATCTGAAGGCGGAACAGGTTTCACGGCTGGACATCGTCGGCTTCATCCTCTCGGCGCTGGGCTGCTCGCTGCTGATGATGGGACTGGCGACGTCGGGCCGTCACCTGGTGTCGGGCGATATCTCGCTGGCCTGCGTGGTGGCCGGCGTACTGTTTCTCTGTGCCTATGTATGGCACGCGCGCCGCGCCACGGCACCGCTGATCGACCTGGCGCTGCTGAAGATCCCCACGCTGCGGGCCGGCGTCTTCGGCGGCTCGCTGTATCGCGTGGGCATCGGGGCCATTCCCTTCCTGCTGCCGCTGATGCTGCAGCTGGGCTTTGGCTATACGCCTTTCCATTCCGGCCTGCTGACCTGCGCTTCGGCTGCGGGTGCGATGTTCATGAAGACCATCGCCGCACGCTTCCTGCGCCGCTACGGTTTTCGCCGGGTGCTGCTGGTCAATGGCGCGCTGGGCGTGCTGGGCTTGTGGGCGCTGGCCACCTTCACGCCGCAGACGCCTTATCTGGTGATGCTCATCATCCTGCTGGTCGGTGGCTGCTTCCGCTCACTGCAATTCACCAGCCTCAATGCGATTTCCTATGCCGATGTCGACAAGGTCCGCCTGAGCCAGGCCACCAGCATGGCCAGCGTGGCACAGCAGTTGTCGATCGGCATGGGCGTGGTGCTGGCGGGGTTTGCGCTGCAGATGTCCAACGAACTCCAGGGCCATGCCACGCTGGTGGCGCAGGACTTCTGGCCGGCCTTCCTGGTGGTGGGGGCGGTGTCGGCGCTGGCCCTGCTGATGTTGCGCCAACTGCCACCCAACGCCGGGGCCGAGATGGCCGGGCAGCAAGAGAACAAGCCGGCCTGATGCAGCGTCATCAGGCCCACGCATAACGAGGAGAACCATGCAGCCCATGACGTACAAGTCCCTGTGGTTTCCGCTGGGCGCGGTCCTGATCTGGGCCGGCAATACCGTCATCAGCAAGATGTCTGCCGGCGTGATTGCGCCGGAGGATATTTCCTTCTATCGCTGGGTGCTGGCGGCGCTGCTGATGTCGCCTTTCCTGGCACGCCCGACTTGGGCGGCGCGCGCACAGATTCGTCCCTATCTGGGCAAGATCCTGGTGCTGGCCTTGCTGGGCATGGTGTTGTTCCAGAGCCTGGCGTATTTCGCGGCGGCGACGGCGTCGGCCACCAGCATGGGCATCATCGCCTCGTTGATGCCGCTGCTCACGCTGGTACTGAGCATCAAGCTGCTCTCTGAACCGCCGACGGTCGGCACCCTGGCCGGCGGCATCCTCTCGCTCTTCGGACTGGCCGTGCTGATCGGGCGTGGCCATCCGCTGGCGCTGTTCGACCAGGGCGTGGTCACGGGCGACCTGCTCATGCTGCTGGCCACCATCGCCTATGGCCTCTATGGCGTCATGCTGCGCCGCTGGGCGCTGCCGCTGCGCACCTGGCAACTGCTGTACATGCAGGTGTTGATGGCGGTGGTGCTGCTGTTTCCCGGCTATGTGCTGGGCCATCATTCGCCGCTCACGCGCGAGAACCTGCCCATCCTGCTCTATGCGGGCATTGCCGCGTCCATCCTGTCGCAGTTCCTGTGGATGCGCGGGGTGCAGTATCTGGGGGCGAGCCGCTGTGCCATTTTCGTGAACCTGATGCCGGTCTTCACTGTCATCATTGCGGTGGTGGCGCTGGGCGAGCAATTGCACGGCTATCACGCCATCGGTGGGCTCATCACGCTGGCCGGCGTGATCATGGCCCAGGTCTTCAAGCAGCGCCTGCGCTGGCGCACCGGCTGATCTCATAAAAAACAGGAACAGGAAAGAGACATGATCGATCCCGCCATGATCGTCAACTGCACGGTCTACAAGAAGGGCAAGAAGCTGCGCGACATCAGCCTCGATGAAATCAGCGACGTGCTGGAAGAAGAGGGCACCTTCGTCTGGCTGGGCTTGCTGGAGCCCAACGTCGAGCTGATGAACAAGATCAAGGAAGAATTCTGCCTGCACGAACTGGCCGTGGAAGATGCCTACGCCGCGCACCAGCGGCCCAAGATCGAGGAATACGGTGACACCCTTTTCGTGGTGCTGCACACGGCCCAGCTGGCCGGCGGCGAAGTGCTGTTCGGCGAGACCCACATCCTGACCGGCCCGCGTTTCGTGGTCACGGTGCGGCATGGTGCCTCGCGCAGCTATGCCAAGGTGCGCGAGCACTGCGAGATGCTGCCCGAGCGCCTGGTGCGCGGCCCCAGTTTCGTGCTGTATTCCATCATGGACTTCGTGGTCGACAACTATCGTCCCATCATGGACGACCTCGAAACCAAGTTCAGCCAGTACGAGGAACAGCTCTTCAATCCCGGTGCGCTCAGCGGCAAGGCCTACTTGCAGGAGCTGTACCAGCTGAAGCGCCAGCTGATCCGCCTGCGCTCGGCGGCCACGCCGCTGCTGGACGTGTGTACCCAGCTGCTGCGCTTCCATGAAGGGCTCATCACCAAGGAGGGCAAGGCCTACTTCCGCGACATCTACGATCACGTGGTGCGCTTCATCGATACCGGCGACCGCCTGCGTGAAATGGTCGAGTCGGCCGTGCAGATCAACCTGGCCCAGGTCACCATCCACCAGAACGAGATCGTGCAGACCCTGGCCGGCTGGGGTGCCATCCTGGCCATCCCGACCATGATCTTCAGCCTCTACGGCATGAACTTCGCGCACATGCCGGGGCTGTCCTGGCAATGGAGCTTCCCGCTGGTGCTGGGCGGCATCATCACCGCCTGCACGCTGCTGTGGCGGCGTTTGCGCAAGGCGGGCTGGCTGTAGCACGCTTTTTCGGAAACCTGTGTAAAGACCTCCGGCGGGTGCGGCAATATGTCGCACCCGCCGGCTCGTTTGCATCGCTACACTGCTCTCTGCGTCTCCTGGTGGCCACATCTTGTCCCCCGAATCCGGACTCGCGTCCTGAATGCGATTCATTCTTCTTGATAATTGCAACAAAGTTGCATTAGAATCCCGCCCTGACCGCGCACGACGGTCACTCCATCGCGGTCAGGCAGCCACGCACCCAGCCGCAGCACAACGACATCACAAGGGAAAAGATGAAAATGACCGCACTGCGGGCGGCCGTGCTGGGCGCGCTCGCTTTGGGCCAGAGCCAGCAACTGGCCTGGAGCGCTGATAACGCCACCAGCGCCACCAGCGCCGACAAGGGCCTGGGGCAGGTAGTGGTCACCGGCGCCGGTGAACGCCAGCAATACCGCCAGAGCACCACCTCCAGCGCCACTCGCACCGAGACCCCGCTGCAGGAACTGCCGCAGTCGGTGCAGGTGGTCTCGCGCCAACTGATGGATGACCTGGCCGCCACGCGCCTGGATGATGTGCTGCTTTACGTGAGCGGCGTGGCGAAGCAGAACAACTTCGGCGGGCTGTGGGACAACTACTCGATCCGTGGATTTTCCGGCAGCGAGAATGGCGGCATGAACATTCTCTGGAATGGCTTCGCCTCCAATCGCGGCTACGCGCCCCCGCGCGATACCGCCAACGTCGAGAGCATCGATTTCCTCAAGGGGCCAGCCGCCGCGCTGTATGGCAACAGCGAGCCGGGCGGCACCATCAACGTGGTCACCAAGAAGCCGCAGTTCAAGAGTGCAAATTCGCTGGATCTGTCAGTGGACAGCCGGGGCGGCTATCGCAGCGCGGTGGACTCCACCGGCGCGCTCAACAGCGAAGTCGCATACCGGCTCAATGCGGCCTTCGAGCACAAGAACAGCTTCCGCGACAACGTCAGCAGCGACCGCGAATTCCTGGCACCGGCCTTTACCTGGGTGCTCAGCGACCGGACCATCCTGAACTATGAAGGCGAATACCTGCGCCAGAAGGCCCCGCTGGATCGCGGCATCGTGGCCGTCAACGGCAATCTGGGCGTGCTGCCGGTCTCGCGCTTCCTGGGCGAGCCGCGCGATGGCGACATCAAGATGCAAAACACCAACCACCTGCTGACGCTGGAGCATCGCCTGGACGACAACTGGCATCTGCGCACCGGCGTATTCCACAAGGATGGCACGCTGGATGGCTACTCCACCGAAGCCTCGGCCCTGCAGGCCGACAACGCCACCCTGCGCCGCCAGCGCCGCTACCGCGATTACAGCTGGCACGACACCTCGCTGCAGGCGGAACTGGGCGGCAAGCTGCAGACCGGGGGCATACAGCATGAAGTGCTGGTGGGCACGGAAGTGGACTGGCTCACGCTGGATCAGCGCATGCTCCGCATTGACCCTACTACCGCGGCCCCCTACGCGATCAATATTTATTCGCCGAGCTACGGTCAGGTGCAACCGAATCCGCGTCCGCGAACGGATACAAGCGAGCGCCAAATCAGCACAGCGTTTTACGTTCAGGATCAGCTTAGCCTGGACGAACGCTGGAAGCTGTTGGCAGGGATTCGAGCAGATTCGTTCCGTTCTACGCTGGATACCCGCAGCACGGCGGGTGCAGTCACCACCACCCGCCAGGACAAGACCGCCTACTCTCCGCGCCTGGGCCTGACCTATCTGTTCACGCCTGCGTGGTCAGCTTACGTCAGCGCCAGCAAATCCTTCCGTCCCAACAGCGGCAGCGATGTCAGCGGCAACGCCTTCAGTCCCGAGACCTCGCGCGCCGCCGAAATCGGCCTGAAGTTCCAGAGCGAAGACCAGCGCAGCGGCGCGACGCTGGCCGTGTTTGACATCACCAAACAGAACGTGCTGACCACCGATCCGGCCAATCCGTCCTTCTCGATTGCCGCCGGCGAAGTGCGCAGCAAGGGCGTGGAGCTGGATGCCAACGCACGCCTGGGCCACCACTGGCGCCTGACCGGCAACCTGGCCTATACCGATGCCTACGTCAGCAAGGACAACACCCTGACGGTGGGCTCGCGGCTGATCAACGTGCCGCGTGTATCGGGAAGTGTACTGGCGGTGTTTGAAGATGCGTCCGCAAGTGGCTCGCCCTACGGTATCGGTGGTGGCCTGAACTACGTGGGCAACCGTACCGGTGACCAGGCTGGCAGTTTCAAGCTGCCCGCCTACGTGACGGCGCGTGCCCTGGCTTACTGGCAGTTCACGCCCAAGATGAAGCTGTCGCTGGACGTGAACAACCTCTTCAACAAGCGTTATTACAGCAGCTCCTACAGCAACGAATGGATCATGCCGGGCGATGAGCGTACCGCCACGCTGGCGCTCAACGTCAAGTTCTGAAGGAGCGCCACTTGGCTTGTCCACCCCCCGCGCCGCGCCGGCGCGCCTTGCTGGCGCTGCTGGCAGCGAGCCCCTGGCCGCTGGCATGGGCGCATGGCGATGAGGCCGGGTCCCATTCCCACGCCATCACGCAAACCGGCAGCGATGTCCTGACCGTGGTCGGTCCGTGGGAACTGACCGGGTTCGACCCTTCGCGCTCCGGCTACATGTTCGCCCGCATGGAGGTGCTGCAGACCCTGCTGGAAGTCGATGATGCCGGCCAGTTGCGGCCGGGGCTGGCCACGGGCTGGCAGGTCAGTGCCGATGGCCTGCAATGGCGCTTTGGCCTGCCACGCGCACGGCGCTACCACGATGGCAGCGACGTCACGCCCGCCAGTATCCTGGCCTGTCTGCAGCGCGCCGCTGTCCGGCCAGGTGTACTGCAACTGGCAGGGATCACCGGCATGGCTGTACAGCAAAGTGAGCTGGTACTGTCCCTGCGCCAGCCCTTTGGTCCGCTGCCTTACCTGCTCACGCATTACTCCACGCAGATCCTGGCCCCGGCCAGTTTCGATGCGCAGGGCAATGTGGTGGCCATTCTCGGTACGGGGCCGTTCCGCATCAAGTCCATCAGTCTGCCGCAGCAGTTCGATGTCGAACGGGTGGAGGCCGCGCCGGGCAGGGCAGTGCAGCGGGCCCGCTACATCAGCGTCTCGCGTGCGGAAACGCGCACGCTGCTGGTCCAGAGCGGACAGGCCGACCTGGCCTTCTCGCTGGATCCGCCCAGCATCCGCGCCTTGCAGGACAGTCCGCGTGCCGTGCTGCTGTCGGCCATGCTGCCGCGTACCACTCTCCTGAAGCTCAATGCCGGTCATCCTTTCCTGACCGATGTGCGCGTGCGCCGCGCCATTGCCCTGTGCATCGAGCGCGAGGGCATCGCACGTGCCTTGCTGCGCGATGCCGATCTCGGCGCCACGCAACTGCTGCCGCCTTCGCTGGCACGCTGGCATGACACTCGCCTGCCGCCCCTGCATACCGATCTGAAGCAGGCCCGCCGCCTGCTGGAAGAGGCCGGCTGGCGTCTCGGTGCCGACGGTACGCGCTGGAGGGACGGCCAGAAGTTGCAATTGACGTTGACCACCTTTGTGGACCGTCCCGAGTTGCCGCTGATCGCCACCGCCTTGCAGGAAGAGATGCGCCAGATCGGCATCGCCGTGCGCGTGACCATCGGCAATTCCAGCGACATTCCCGCCGGCCATCGCAGCGGCCAATTGCAGATGGCGCTGGCCGCTCGCAATTACGGCAACCTGCCCGACCCGGTGGCCAGTCTCCTGCAGGACTTCGGCCCGCAGGGCGGTGACTGGGGCGCCATGGGCTGGCACAACCAGGAAGTGCCGGCCCTGCTGGCCAGACTGGCTGCCACTCCGGCCGGTGAGGCCGACAGCGGCCGCGCCGAACGCGCGCGCATCGTGGCGGTACTGCAGGAGCAGTTGCCGGTGATCCCGGTGGTCTGGTATCGCCAGACCTGCGCCGTCAGCCGCCGCCTGCGCGGTGCCAGCATCGATCCCTTTGAACGCAGTTACCGCATCGCTTCCCTGCAATGGACCTGACCCGCCTTCTGACCTTACCGCCGGCCACGCGCCGGCAACTGGCCAGCGCCCTCGGCCAGCGCTTGCTGCAAGCGGCGCTGGTGGCGCTGCTGGTTGGCACGCTGTGCTTCTTCATGACGCGCCTGCTGCCCGGCGACATGGCCTATCGCATCGCCGCCGGCCGCTACGGCTACGACATGGTGACCACCGAAGCGGCCCTGGCCGTGCGCGCCGAACTGGGCCTGGACCAACCCTGGTTCATGGCCTTGAGCGAGTGGTGGAGCCGCCTGCTGCATCTGGACCTGGGCGTGTCGCAAGTGACGGCACTGCCGGTGCTGGTGGAAATCACGCATCAGCTGGGCCCGACGCTGCGCCTGTCTTTCCTGGCGATGGTGCTGTCGCTGCTGATCGGCCCGACCCTGGGCGTGCTGGCGGGACTGCATCCCGGTGGCTGGCTGGACCGCGCCACGCTGGCGGTATCGGTGTTGTTGCGGGCCTTGCCGTCGTTCCTGCTGGGACTGGTGCTGGTGCTGCTGTTCTCGGTGCAATTGGGTGCCTTGCCGGCGGCCGGGCACACCGACCACGGCGGCATCCTGCTGCCGGCGCTGACGCTGGCCTTGGGGCTGGCGGCAGTGTCCTGCCGGGTGGCGCGCGATGCCATGGTGCAGGTGCGTGCTTCCGAGTATTTCGCCTTCGCGCTGACCAAGGGCCTCACGCCCGCACAGGCCTTGCTGCGCCATGGCGTGCGCAACGTGGCCGCACCGGTGACCGCCTACCTGGGCGTGCAGCTGGTGATGCTGGTCGAAGGCGTGGTGCTGGTGGAAACCATCTTTGCCTGGCCGGGCATCGGCCACGCGCTGGTGCATGCCATCTTCGGACGGGACGTGCCGATGATCCAGGGCACGGCGCTGGTGCTGGGTTTGCTCTTCGTTCTCTTCAACGCGCTGGTGGATGCCGCCTGCGCCTTCATCGATCCGCGTCGCCGACCATGAGCCTGTCTTCCGACTATTTGCTTGAGCCCGAGGCGCGGCGCTGGACCTCCGCACAGATCGCGGGCGTGCTGCTGCTGGTGCTGATCGTGCTGTTCGCGTGGCTGGGCCCCTTGCTGATCGATGCCGATCCGGCGCGCCAGCAACTGGCGCGCTTTCTGGAAGCGCCCAGCCTGGCCCATCCGCTGGGCTATGACCAGCTCGGCCGCGACATGCTGGCGCGACTGGTGCACGGCACCCGGCTGTCGCTGTCGCTGGCGGTGGTGAGCGTGCTGTCGGCGGCCATTCCCGGTGTGCTCATCGGTTTGCTGGCGGCCTGGTGCGGCGGCTGGATCGAGCGCGTGCTGGCAGCCTTCGCGGACGCCGTGCTGGCCTTGCCGGGCCTGCTGCTGGTGCTGTTGCTGGCGGCGTTTGCGCCGGGTGGATTCTGGCCGCTGTATGTCGGCATTTCGCTGGCCTTGTGGGTGGAATATTTCCGCGTAGTGCGTGCGGCCAGCCGCATCCTGCTGGCGAGTCCGCAGGTGGAAGCCTCGCGCTTGCTGGGATTTGGTCCCGGCTACATCGTGCGGCGCCATCTGCTGCCGGCGCTGCTGCCGCGCCTGTTCACGCTGATGCGCTTCGGGCTGGCGGGGGCGGTGCTGGCGATGTCGGCGCTCGGTTTCGTCGGTGTCGGGCTGCAGCCGCCCACGCCGGAACTGGGCGTGATGATGATCGAACTGCTGCCGTATTACCGCGAGGCGCCGTGGCTGCTGGGTGCGCCGGTAGGGGTACTGTTCCTCACCTTGCTGGGTTTGCTGTTGTTGTCACCACAGAAGGGACAGGCATGAACATACTTACCCCGGATGCGGCTTTGCGGGTGCAGGACCTGTCCGTCTGGCACGGCCAGAGCGCGCTGGTGCAGGGCATCGATTTTTCCATTGCGCGCGGCGGGGTGATGACCCTGCTGGGCGAGAGCGGTTCGGGCAAGTCGCTGCTGGCCCAGGCCATCATGGGCAATCTGCCGGGCAGCCTGCGCTGCAGCGGGCAGATCGAGATCGATGGCCAGCGCAGTGATGCGGCCGATACCGCCGTGCGCCAGCGCGGCTGGGGACGGCGCATTGCGCTCCTGCCGCAGGAACCTTGGCTGGCGCTGGACCCGACCATGACGGTCGCGCGCCAGGTGGCCGAAACCTATGAACTGGTCAGCCATCCCGCCGCCGATACCCAGGACGACAGCCTGCGCGCTGCACGCAAAGAATCGCGCACCCTGGCCGGGCAGGCACTGGCCAGCCTGGGATTGGAGGCCGCGGCCGACAAGTATCCCTTCATGATCTCGGGCGGCATGGCCCAGCGGGTAGCCTTCCTGGCCACGCACGCGGCGGGCGCGCCGCTGCTTATCATCGATGAGCCGACCAAGGGGCTGGATGCGGAGCGGCGCGGCGAGGTGCTGGCCTTGCTGCAGGCGGCGCAGCAGCAGGGCATGAGCCTGCTGTGCATCACCCATGATGTATGGCTGGCGCGAGCGCTGGGCGGTGAACTGGCGGTGATGCTCAACGGATGCCTGGTAGAACGCGGTCCGGCTGACGCGCTGCTGGCCCGGCCACAGCATGCTTATACGCGCCGCCTGCTGGCGGCGGATCCGGCCTGCTGGACGCCACCGGTAGCAGCTGGGGCGAGCGCCGGCCCTTCATCACCGGTGATCGTCGAGGTCAGCAAGGTGGCCAAGACTTTCGGCCAGCAGGCGCTGTTCAGCGATGTCAGTGCCCGTATCCATGCCGGCGAAATCGTCGCCATCAGCGGTCCCAGCGGCGCCGGCAAAACCACGTTCGGCAACATCGTGCTGGGCCTGTTGTCGCCGGATGCGGGGCAGGTCACGCGCGCCCCCGGCCTGGCGCGCACCGCCTTCCAGAAGATCTATCAGGATCCGGCGGCAGCGTTCGCGCCCGCCGTCACGCTGCGTCAGTCACTGCGCGATCTGGTGCGCCTGCACGGCCTCGACTGGCAGCGCCTGGAAGCGCTGCTGGCGCGCATGCGTGTCTCGCCCGCACTGCTGGAGCGTCTGCCGCGCCAGGTGTCGGGCGGCGAGCTGCAGCGCATCGCGCTGGCGCGCGTGCTGTTGCTGCAACCGGCACTGATCTTTGCGGATGAACCGACCTCGCGCCTGGATCCGCTGACCCAGCAGGAAGTCATTGCCTTGCTGGTGGAAGAAGCCAGGCAGGCGGGCAGTGCCGTGCTGCTGGTGACGCACGATGCCGATATCGTGCGTTGCGTGGCGGATCGCCGCTTGCACCTGGGGCCGGCGGCGCAGCCTGCCTGAGTGGCGCAATACAGCCTGAGCCCGGCGTAATACAGCGGGGCGCTGACCGCCGGCCGCTCAGGCGCTGTCTTCGTCGCGGCCTTCCGGGTGCAGTGATCCGGAGGCCATCTGGCCGCTCAACAGCACGCTGTTCCACTTGCCCTGGGCCGAGGTCGCGCCCTCGGGCAGGAGCATGTAGGACAGGCTCTGCAAGCCGCAATACTGTTCCAGATAATCGCGCGCATGCGCCATGCGCGCACGCAGCTGGGTGATGCTGTCCTTGCCGCCGGGCTGCATGGGCAGAAATTCAAACACCACCTCCGGATGCAGGAATTCGGTCAGGTGCCGGATCACCTGTTCGGCATCGGATGCTTCGGTGATGAATTCGTGATGGGCCGGACTGGCTTCATCACGCAACTGGTAGCGGATCAGGCAGCGCATCGTTCACCTCAGGCCAGGATAGTCGGAGATCACGGACAGGCGGGGATAGTCATGCTGGATGGCGCGGTCGCGGCCTTGTTCCTTGGCGCGATAGAGGGCGGCGTCGGCGGTGTCGATCAGTTCGCGTGCATCGACCTGCGCACCCTTGCCGCTGGCCAGGCTGGCGGCGCCCACGCTGATGGTGACATGGCCGACCGAGCTGCCTTCGTGCGGGATGTTCAGGGCGCGCACGGCCTGCACCAGGCGGCTGGAAATGGCGCTGGCACTGGCGGCATTGCAATTGGGCAGGATCAGCGCGAATTCCTCGCCGCCGTAGCGCGCCACGATGTCGCCCTGGCGGCGCGCCACGCTGTTGAGGGCGGCAGCCACCTGCTTGAGGCAGATGTCGCCGGCGGCGTGTCCATAGGTATCGTTGTAGCGCTTGAAGTGGTCCACATCCACCATGATCAGCGAGAGCGATTCGCCGGAGCGGTTCAGGCGCGCCAGTTCGGCCGTCAGGGCGGCATCGAAGTAGCGGCGGTTGAAGACGTCGGTCAGGCCATCCTTCTGCGACTGCGCTTCCAGGGTGCGATACAGGCGTTCCAGTTCGGTCCGCGCGGTGATGGCTTCCAGCTCCGCATTCTCGCGACCGGCCACTTGCGCCACCAGGCGATTGCCGCCATAGGCGATGATGATGAGCAACAGCGTCACCGCGATGCCGCGGATCCACACGCGCCGCGTCCAGTCTTCCAGCACGTCGTCCTTGGCCAGCGCCACCGCCACGAACAAGGGATACAGGCTGCAATGCTGGAAGCTGGTCAGGCGCACGATGTCGTCGCGCGGCGAGCGCAACTCGAAGCTGCCTTGTTCGGCCTTGCTCAGGTAATTGGTGACCAGCGCCGACTTGGAAATGTCCAGCCCGATCGAATAGCTCAGCAGCGGCTGGCGATAGATCACGGTACCTTCGTTGAGTCCGAACAGGATGGCGCCATCGCGGCCGATGGCGAACTGTTCGTAATAGCGCTGGAAGTGGGAGAGGTCGACATCGGCCACCACCACGCCGGCAAAGCTGCCGTCTGCATGGTTGACGCGGCGGCTCATGGTCACGATCCACTGGCCGTTGGTGCGGCTGCGCATGGGCTTGCCGATGTAGGCCTGGTCGGTACGCAGGCGCTGGTGATGCAGGAAATAATCATCCTGGATGTAGCGGTGTTCCAGGGTGGCTTGCGAGGTGCCGATGGCCAGACCCGTTTCGTCATACACCATCAGCCCGGCCAGTTGCGGCACGGCGGCCACCGAAGCCACCATGAACTCGTGGGTGCGGCGACGGCCGGCTACGCCGGGGCCGTCATATTCCATGTGCTCCTGGATGCCCAGCAGCACCACGTCGATTTCCTTGAAGGACTGGTCGGCATGCTGGGTCAGGGCCAGCGCCATGTTGGAGGCATTGCGGATGGCCTCGTCGGTGGCCACTTCATAGGCTCGCCAGGCCGACCAGGCCTCCAGTACCACGATGATGAGACAGACCACGACCACGAACAGCTTGGCCGTCTTGGATGCGCGCTGAATTCTTTGTTCTGGCATGTTGTCGCTTTCCCCCGGAAACGGCGTTTCCCCCCCGGCACCTTTCTTGCCCGATTGCATTGTTGTTGAAGCTGTTGGGCACGTCTATCAGGGATGTCCTGAACTTGTACGGAGATTAACAGATTCCCCCCTCGCAAGGGCAAGCCTCCACGTGCTGCAAGTGCGGCAGCGGGGCCCCTGTTGCCCGCTGCCGTGGTGTGCCCGCCTCAGTCGTAACGGCGGCTGAAGAGGATGTTCAGGCCATTGATGGTCCCGGCGCGCGCCACTACCGACCAGCGCCGCGAGATCTGCCAGGTGGCCTTGGCCACGCTGGCGGCCCCCTGCAGGCTCTGCTCGTAGCCCAGCGTGATCTTCTCGGTGATGGCCTTGCCCAGGTTGACCACTTGTTCGTCCGTCAGTCCCGATTCGCTGGAGCCGATGCTGAACTGGTCCAGCCCGATATCCTTGGCGATGCGCTTGCCGCCCATGTTGCCCACCAAGGCCAGCGCCTGGCTGCTGGCGGTACGCTGGCCGATGCTGGAGCTGTCGGTGCCGTGGCCGAACATCATCCAGGACAGTTTTTCGTCATCCGGCACATTGGGTTCGGACACCAGCTGCACGCGCGGCTGGTTGGCATTGCCGGTCACCGAGACCCCGGCTTCGACGTCCTGGTTGCGGCGCATGGCCAGGATGTTGATGTTGGGATTGGCGATCGGCCCCTGGAAGTTGATGATGCCGCGCTCGATATTGAGTTTTGTGCCAAAAGCTTCATAACTGCCCTCGGCCACGTTGATGGTGCCCGTGGCGCGCAGCGGCGAGAGCGGTTCGCTGCGAACATTCATATCGCCCCGCAAGCGCAGGTCTGCGCCGCTGCCGCGGAAGCGGAAGTCGTTGCCCAGGTCGACCGCCAGGTTGATGACCGGGGCGAACTTGCTGGCCGGTTTTTCGGTGGCCGCTTCCAGTTTCTGCTGCGAGGAGGCCGCCGCACCGACGCGGTTCTTGCCGCTGCGGCTGACGATGACCACGTCATCGCCCAGCTTGGGGGCGCTGCTCTTGGGCAGGTCGAACAGGGCGCGGTCCACGGTGAACTTGCCATCCACCCGCAACTGTTCGTTGACGTTGCTGATCTTGCCTTCGCCGGAGAGCATCAGCTGGCGGTCCGGGCTGGCGAACAGTTCCAGATGGTCGGCGGTGAGGGTGGCGTTGAGGTCGGGATTGTCGGCCCCCAGCTGGATCTTGCCGCCGGCGCGCAGGGTGCCGCGTCCACCGTGGAATTCGATCTGGCGCAGTTCGATCACGTTGCTGTCCATGACGATGCGCACGATGCCATCCTTGAGCTGGATGCCCTGGTCGAATTCGGTCACGGCCAGGTTGTCGCCATTGATGGCCCCGGACAGGCGCGGCTGCGCCAGCGTGCCGCCGGCATTGAGGCTGGCGGCCAGCTTGCCGTTGAGGCTCACTTGCGGACCGATCAGGTCGCCCACGCGCTTGAGTTCCGGTACATCGAGACTGGCCTTCAGGTTCAGCGGCGATTCGGGGGCCAGCGCCAGTAGCGTGTCTACGCGGCGCA
>NZ_DBIC01000023.1:0-14470 GCF_002296545.1 Herbaspirillum sp. UBA812
CACGGCGGCAATCGCATCCAGTTCGTAACCCTGGCCCAGCGCAGGCTGCGCCGAATTCAGGCGGGAGGCGATGATCAGGCCGGCGATGCCGCAGATGGCTCCCGAGAAGGTATAGACCGCGACCTTCCAGAAATCCACCTTCACGCCCGACAGGCGCAGTGCTTCCTCATTGCTGCCCAGGGCAAAGGTATAGCGGCCGAACACCGTCTTGTTGAGGATGACGGAGGCACCGATGGCGACGATGAACAGGATCAGCACCGCATTGGGAATCGGCAGCGAGGGAATCAGGTCACCAATCAGCGAATCCTGGGCGATGGCCGAGAAACCCTCGGTATCGTTGAAGTAGATCGGGCGCGTTCCGGAGATCACCAGCGACAGGCCCTTCAACAGCATCATCATGCCCAGCGTGGCGATGAAGGGCGGCACCTTGAGCTTGGCGATCACCATGCCGGAAACCCAGCCCGAGAGCGCCCCGAAGAAGATCGCCGCAGCGATGCCCAGCGGCAGCGGCATGCCCCAGTTGGTCAGCACCACCCCGGCCATGACGGCGCAGAAAGTCATCATGGTGCCCACCGACAGGTCGATGCCGGAGGTGATGATGACGTAGGTGCAGGCGATGGCCAGCACGCCGTTGACGGCGGTGGACTGCAGGATGCTGACCAGGTTGTCCACCTCCATGAAGTTGGGCGAGGCGAAGCTGAAGAACAGGATCATCAGCAGCAGGCTGGCAAAGGCCAGCAGCTTCTGGCGTGCGGCCGGATTGAACAGGCGGGCGCGCAGGCCCGAGGGGGAAGCGGTATTGGCCATGGTGGATGCGGAAGGGGCGGAGTGGATTTGGTTTGCCATGATCGGTCTGTCTCTCTTGTAATGTCTGGAAGCCCGGTGGCGCTTATTGCGCCACGGCCGATTCGCGCTGCGTGGCCAGTTGCATGATGTTTTCCTGGGTGGCATCGGCGCGCGCCAGTTCACCGGTCACGCGGCCTTCGCACATCACCAGGATGCGATGGCTCATGCGCAGCACCTCGGGCAGCTCGGAGGAAATCATCACGATGGCCTTGCCCTGCTCGGCCAGTGCATCAAGCAGCTTGTAGATTTCGCTCTTGGCACCGATGTCGATGCCGCGCGTGGGCTCATCGAAGAACAGGATGTCGCAGTCGCGCAGCAGCCACTTGGCAATCACGATCTTCTGCTGGTTGCCGCCGGAGAGCAGGCGCGCCTGCTGTTCCACCGAGGGGGTCTTGATGGCCAGCTGGCGCACATAGCCTTGCGCCACTTCACGAATCGCGCGCTGGTCCATGAAGCCGGCCTTGGTGAACCGTCCCATGCTGGAGAGTGCGATGTTGGCCTGCACGTCCATGCCCACGGCCAATCCGAAATGCTTGCGGTCTTCCGACAGGTAGCCGATGCCATGCGCCACCGCATCGGCCGGCTGGCGGATCACGGCCTTGCCGCCGTGGATGATGATCTCGCCCGACTCCAGCGGATCGGCACCGAAGATGGCGCGCGCCACTTCCGTACGGCCCGCCCCCATGAGGCCGGCGAAACCGAGGATCTCGCCCCGGCGCAATTTGAAGCTGACATCGCGGATGGCGCGGCCGCGATTGAGTCCGCGCACTTCCAGCACCACTTCATTGCCGGAGGTATCGGGCGGCATGCGTTGCTCGCCATCGAGCGCGCGGCCCACCATCATGGAAATGATGGTGTCCATGGAGGTGCCCTGCATCGGCACGGTGGCGATGTACTTGCCATCACGCATGACGCTGACGCGATCGGCGATCTGGCGCAGTTCGTCCATCTTGTGCGAGATGTAGACGATGCCCACGCCCTGCGCCTGCAGGTCGCGGATGATGCGGAACAGTTCGGCGATTTCGGCGTTGTTGAGCGCGGCGGTCGGCTCATCCATGATGAGCACGCGCGAATCGAAGGACAGTGCCTTGGCGATTTCCACCATCTGCTGGCGGGCCACGGTCAGGTTGCCGACGGGCGTGCGCGGATCCATGTCGAGCCGCATGCGGGCGAAGATGGCGGCGGCCTGGCGGTTCAGTTGCTCTTCGTCGATGATGAGGCCGAAACCCTTGCGCGGCTCGCGGCCGATGAAGATGTTCTGCGCGGCGGACAGGTGATTCATCAGGTTCAGTTCCTGATGGATGATGCCGATGCCCAAGGCCTGCGCCTGGCGCGGCTCGGCGATCTCCACCGGCTTGCCGTCGAGCAGGATGTCGCCGCTGTCGCGCTGGTAGACGCCGGAGAGGATCTTCATCAGCGTGGATTTGCCGGCACCGTTCTCGCCCATCAGGGCGTGGACTTCACCGGCCACCAGTTCGAACTGGCAATTGTCCAGCGCCAGCACGCCGGGAAAGCGCTTGCTGACATTGCGCAGGGCGATCAGCGGTGTAGCGGATGCCGATGCCGATGCGCGGGCTTGTGTCTCGTGTTCTTGTTGCATGCTCACCTCGGATGCGGATGCAGTGCTGGCCGGAACAGGTCCTGGCCATCGTTTGCGCGACTCTGCGGTCGCTGCTTTTCGGGGACTACGGTCTTGCGTGCTGCCTGCTGCTACCTACTGATACCTGCTGATACCTACTGTACCGCCTTGCGAAAAACTTAGAAAGCGATTTGCAAAAACTAAACTTTGCTGCAATGGAAACTTAATCTTTCCCGTCTTCCTGCGCCGACAGATCGAAGATGCGCGTCATCGGCACCCACTTCTCTCCGGCCGGTGTCCAGGGCGTCGCGGCCTGGAAGCGCCACATCAGCGCTTCCCACGCCTGCACCTTGGGATCACGCTCGCTGGCCGCTGCCATGGCGGCGGCGTCGAACACCGCGTCATCGGTCTCCATCACCATCACCATGCGCGTCCCGAGACGATGGATTTCCATCCCGGTCACGCCCTGTCGGCGCAAATGGGCGGCGATCTCGGGCCAGATGCGCTGATGGTGCTGTTCATACTCGGCGATCAGCGCGGGATCATCCTTCAGATCGAGGGCCAGCACGGTACGCATGGCGGCCTCAAGTCAGGGCGCGGTCGAGATGGGTATAGCCCCCATCGACGAACACCCATTGCCCGGTGGTATGCGAGGAGCGGCCCGAGAGCAGGAACACGGCCATGTCGGCCATTTCCTCAGAGGTCGTGAAACGCTTGCCGAGCGGGATCTTGCTGGTGATGGCGTCCAGCTTCTCCTGCGGATTCTCGAAAGTGGCAATCCATTTCTCGTAGAGCGGGGTCATGACTTCCGCCGGTATCAAGGCATTGACGCGCACGCCGTCATCACGCAAGGCGGCAGCCCATTCGCGGGTCAGCGACAGCTGCGCACCCTTGGAGGCGCAATAGCCACTGGTGTTGCCCTGGCCGGTGAGGGCCGTCTTGGAAGAGACGTTCAGGATCGCGCCGCGCGTGGCCTTCAGGTGAGGCACGCAGTAATGCGCCATCACGTAGTAGTGGATCAGGTTGCGTTCCAGCGAAGCGACAAACTCATTGCGCCCCGCATCCAGGCCCACGCTGTCATTGACCCCGGCATTGTTGACCAGGCCATCGAGACGGCCAAAGCGGCGCACGGTCTCGGCCACGGCCTCGCCACAGCGCGCCTCGTCCTGCAATTCCAGCTGGAACAGCGCGGCGCGCGGCTGCAGTCCAGTCAGTCGCGCCCAGAACTGCGGGTCCGGCTCGCTGCGCGCGAACACCACGGGAATCGCGCCTTCGGCAGCCAGTTGCAGGCTGATCGCGCCGCCGATGCCGGAAGCGCCGCCGGTCACGATGACGACCTTGTCTTGCAGGTTCAAATCCACATCAGTCTCCGTTTTCGTTCATCTTGTTGTAGTGGATGCAGTCTCAACCCCGGAAGCGGTACTGCTCCAGTGAAGCGGGCTTCATTTCGATCGAAAACCCCGGCAGGCTGGGCGGCATGTAGGCCGCATTGCGGATCACGCAGGGATCGACGAAGTGTTCGTGCAGGTGGTCCACGTATTCGGTCACGCGCCCTTCCTTGCTGCCGGAGATGCACAGGTAGTCGATCATCGACAGGTGCTGCACATATTCGCACAGGCCCACGCCACCCGCATGCGGGCAGACCACCTTGCCATATTTCGCGGCCATCAGCATGACGGCCAGGATTTCATTGACGCCACCGAGACGGCAGGAATCGATCTGCACCACATCGATGGCATCGCGCATGATGAACTGCTTGAACAGCACGCGGTTCTGGCACATTTCGCCGGTGGCGACCTTGACCGCACCAATGCCGGCGCGGATCTTGCGGTGGCCCTCCACGTCATCCGGGCTGGTCGGCTCCTCGATGAACCAGGGTTGCGCAAAGGCCAATTCATTGACCCAGTCGATGGCCTGATCCACTTCCCACACCTGGTTGGCATCGATCATCAGATTGCGGTCCGGGCCCAGCACTTCGCGGGCAATGCGCACGCGGCGCTTGTCGTCTTCCAGGTCGCGGCCGACCTTGAGCTTGACGTAATTGAAGCCCTGGTCGATGGCTTCCTGGCACAGGCGGCGCAGCTTGGCGTCGTCATAGCCCAGCCAGCCGGCCGAGGTGGTGTAGCAGGGATAACCTTCCTGCTCCAGCAGCCGCAGGCGTTCGGCCTTGCCGGCTTCCTTTTCGCGCAGCAGGGCGAGTGCTTCATCCGGGGTGATGCAATCGGTGATGTAGCGGAAATCGATGGTGCGCACCAGTTCCTCGGGCGACATGTCAGCCACCAGCTTCCACACCGGCTTGCCGGCCGCCTTGGCCCACAGGTCCCAGGCGGCATTGACCACTGCGCCGGTGGCCAGGTGGATCGCGCCCTTGTCCGGGCCGATCCAGCGCAGCTGGCTGTCAGAGGTGACATGACGCCAGAAGCGGCCCATGTCGGCGGCGATCCAGTCCAGGTCCAGGCCCACCACCAAATGCTCCATGGCGCGGATGGCGGCACAGCAGATCTCGTTGCCGCGACCGATGGTGAAGGTCAGGCCGTGGCCCTTCAGTTGCTCATTGTCGGTATCGAGGATGACGTAGGCGGCGGAGTAATCCGGATCCGGATTCATCGCATCCGACCCATCCAGCGATTGCGAAGTGGGAAAGCGCACGTCCAGCACGCGCAGGGCAGTAATCTTGGTCATCGGTCTCTAGCGTGGATGCCGCTGCGGTGGCGTGCCGCAATCGGCGGGGCCATCCGTGGCGGACAGCCTGGGGTGATCGTCTCCGGGGCCAGGCCCCTCTTTTGTTTATACTCACAAGTAAAATATCATTTCATCTGTGAGTGCCAGAGCATAACCTTGATTATCCTCCCATTGCCGGGCCAGTCCGATGAAGTTTCCGATCTGACCGATATCGATTTTGGGATGACGAGGCGAGGTCAAGAGATCATGCATGAAAAATTATTTTACGAATAAAATGGATTTTTCATCAAAATCCCCTACAATCCGGCCCCAGAAAAGCCCGCTTTTGCGATCTACCGTCCCCTGTCGCACCCGGAAAACGCCATGCCCAGAACCCGCAAACTCAATCCCGCCGAGGCTCCCGCCGTGCAGACGGCCGCCGACCACGAAGAGGACAGCGCCGCCGGCAAGACGCGCTACGCCGCGCCGGCACTGGACAAGGGACTGGATATCCTGGAGTTGCTGAGCCGCTCGGAACAGATGCTGACCCTGAACCAGATCTCGCGGCAACTGGGACGCAGCGTCAATGAGATCTTCCGCATGGTGGTCACGCTGGAACAGCGCGGTTACCTGGTGGCCGACAACGACCATTACCGGCTCTCCCTGAAACTGTTTGAGCTGGCCCATCATCATCAGCCGATCCGCTCGCTGGTGAGCACCGCCCTGCCCCACATGCGCGAGCTGGCCAATCGCTCCATGCAGTCCACCCACCTGACGGTCTACGAAGCGGGCCGCGTGATCGTGGTGGCGCAGGTCGACAGCCCCGAACGCTGGGCCTTCGGCCTGAAGGTCGGGGCGCTGGTGAGCCTGACTGACACCGCATCCGGCCACGTGTTGCTGGCCTTCCGCGATGAAGCCGAACGCGCCAGCATGCTGGCCGCGCACGTGCGCATGGATGGCGAACAGGAAATCGAGACGGCGCAACTGATGCGCCAGATCGAGGACACGCGCAAACGCGGCCACTCGCGCATGGAAAGCCGGCAGATCCGTGGCGTGATCAACCTGTCCTATCCGGTGATGGGGGCCAACAACCGCATGCTGGCGGCCTTGAACGTGCCCTATATCGAACGCATCGACAAGAAGGTCAATCCCAGCCTGGACGAGGTGCAAGGCATCGTCCAGGAAATCTCGGCACGGCTGTCGCGGCTGATGGGGGATTCGAGTTTCGGGTCCTGAAGCGAACCCGATGAAAGGATGGCGTGGGGAGCGAAAGCCCCACGCCGCAGACGGCCTCAGCCGGCGAAACGCACTTCAGGCAAGCCGCGCACATCGAGATGCGGCACGCTGAACAAGCCACCGGCCAGCTCGTCTTGCACGCGCTGTTCGGCGCTCATGCCCTCGTGAGCCGTAGTCACGAACAAGGTATCGAAGGCAGCCCCGCCGAAGGCCACACAGGACGGCTGCGCAGTCCGCACTTCGACGATGCGGTCAATGCTGCCATCGGGCGCGAAGCGCACCACGCGCGCACCACCCCACTGGGCATTCCACAGGTACCCCTCCGCATCGACGGTCGACCCATCGGGGCCGCCCGGCTGCTGCGCCAGATCGGCGAAGACGCGCTGATGGCTGACCGCGCCGCTGTCGGTGTCGTAATCACACACCATGATCTTGCCGGCCATGGAATCGCAGTGATACATCAGCTTGCCATCGAGGCTGAAGCAGATGCTGTTGGAAATGGCGATGCCCGGCAGCGCCAGGCGCTCCAGACTGAGGTCCGCATTGAGACGATAGAAGCTGGCGATGGGGTCGCGGCCCGCGTCCTCGTTCAATGTTCCGAAGACGAAACGGCCCTGGCGGTCGCAACGGCCATCGTTCAGCCGCGTGGTCGGCAGGTCATCTTCGATGCGGCAGATCGGGCTGATGCTGCCGGTGTCCAGGTCGAAGAAGGCCAGACGCGATGCGAGCCCGATCAGCAGGCGCCGGGCATCAGCCGTGAAGGCAAAGCAGCACAGGCGTTCCGGCATGCTCCAGCTGCGCGTGGCACCGCTGGCCGGATCATGGTTCCACAGGCGGGAGGCGTGGATGTCGGTCCAGAAGACCGTCTGCGAGCGCTCGCACCAGAGTACTCCTTCGCCCAGTTCATGATGTCCATCGACCAGCAATTGCGCATTCATCGGGGTTCCGCCTGCAAATCAAGAAAATGAAATAAACAAGATAAACAATATAAATTGTTTTCGGCATGACTGCGGCAGATACCGGAAACGTCTGCCACAAAGACAAAAAAGGGTGGGCTTGCGCCCACCCTCAACTACATCAAGACCACCTCAGGAAGGATTACATTACTGCTGTTCGTTGCATCAGAACGAGTGGGCGATACCGAAGTAACCGCCGGTCTGCTTCAGGCCGGAAACGCCGTTGTCGGCGCCGTTTTCCAGGACGTGACCAGCGCCAGTGCCGTTACGCACGGTGCCAACGTCAACGTACAACAGGGTACGCTTGGACAGGAAGTAATTGATACCAGCCATGTACAGGTTGGACGTACCGCCGCCATTACCCACGCCGGCCGCATTGACCGAAGCGTTGTTGGCATTGACGTGGAACCACGAGGCGATCAGCTGCAGCTGCGAGGTGACGTCATAGTTGGCACCGATCCAGTAGTGGTTGGCCCGGTCCGGAGCGCCAGCCGCAGCGTTCGGAGCACGCAGATTCTCATAGCCGACGAACATCTTCAGCTTGTCGAACTTGTAGGTACCACCCAGGATCAGCTCCTTGGAGTGTTTCCACAGGTCATCGTAGTTACCATTGGCATCGCGGACTACGTCATAGATCGCGCGCAATTCCAGGCCGTTCTTCTGGTAGGCCAGCGAGATGCCGTCCTTGCGGCCATCGCTGGTACCAGCGTTGGGCACGCCACCATTGAACGAACCCGGTTTTTCGCCCAGGCTGGTCTGCAGGTTGACGGTGAAACCACCCATGTCAGGGCTGTTGTACTCGATGATGTTCGACGCGCCAGGCCAGTTGCGGCCATTGACCAAGGTCGAGGTACCGATGGCTTGCTGACCGGTCGGGTCCAGATACCAGACGTCGTTGTTGATGAACAGGTTCTTGCCGAACTTGACGGAGCCAGCGGTTGCCGAGGACAGGCCGACATAGGAACGGCGATTGAACAGTGCGGTACCGCTGCTGGTATCAGAACCGTTGAAGCTGCCCTTGGTCGAGTTGAAACCGGATTCCAGCAGGAAGAAGGCATTGGTACCGCCGCCCAGGTCTTCCGTGCCCTTGAAGCCGATCATGCTGGTGCCCCATTGGTTGTTGGCTGCGCTCCACTTGGAACCTTGACCGTTGGTACCGGCATTGGTCTGGAAGTCGACGCCAGCCACAACACGGCCGTAAATGGTGACACTGCTTTGCGCCTGCGCCTGTGCCGAGAACGCACCCATCAGCGCGAGCGCGCACAGGGTCTTTGCTCCAATAAAGGATGGCTTCACTTGCTTCATGAATAGTCTCCGTGGATATTGCCGTTTAAAATTTTTTTCGTCGGTGGGCTTGGCCGTGCAGCGTTGCACTTCAGACCCCTGGATCCTGACGGACTCCTGACAGTCTCCCAACTTGTTGTTTTTGATGCTGCCCGACCTTCTTCTCTTTTCATCCCGCTGCTGTGCTGGTTGTCTCCTGTACAGCCCGGAATGTGGCTAGATACTAAGTATTCAGTTCATGTCTTTCCAATGAAATCTTTAGCAATTCCGATATGCGATTTGATATCATCAATTCCTAATAAAAAAACGATTGAAAAAATTTAGAAAACCGTCCCCGGAGACTTATGAAAAACAGTGACCCGAACTGGTTTCTGCGGGCGCGATTGAAGACCCGTCAGCTCCTGCTGCTGATCGCTCTCGACGACACCCGCAACATCCACCGCGCCGCCAGCGAGCTGAACATGACGCAGCCGGCTGCTTCCAAGCAACTCAAGGACCTCGAAGACATGCTGGGCGTGTCCCTGTTCGAGCGCCTGCCGCGCGGCATGCGGCCCACCATCTATGGCGAGGCCATGATCCGCCATGCGCGCATGGCCCTGACCAGCCTGTCCAAGGCGCACGAGGACATCGTGGCCCTGAAGTCCGGCCTGTCCGGCCAGGTCGATGTGGGCGTGATCCTCTCGCCCGGCATGGCCTTGTTGCCGCCGGCCATCGCGCGGGTCAAGGAACAAGCGCCAATGTTGCGCATCGGCGTCGAAGTGGAAAGCAGCAACATCCTGCTCTCGCGCCTGCTGCACGGCGAGCTGGACTTCATCATCGGCCGCATCCTGGATGAGGAAGCCCGTGGCGGCCTGCTCTATGAAGAGCTGGCCGACGAGCCGGTGTGCGCCGTGGCGCGGGTGGGCCATCCCTTCCACACCCGCACCGACCTGAGCCTGGCCGACCTCGCCAGCGAGGCCTGGATCATGGCCCCCAAGGGCAGCATCCTGCGCGCGCGCTGCGACCAGATGTTCCGCGAGCAAGGCCTGGCGCCGCCCTCCAACGTGGTCGACACCACCGCCATCCTGTTCATCACGAGCCTGTTGCAGCAGACCGATTTCATCTACGCCATGCCCACCGAAGTGGCGCGCTACTACACCCAGGCCCGCCTGATGGACATCCTGCCCATCGAACTACCCTGCCGCATGGCCGGCTTCGGCATCATCACGCGCCAGGACAACCTGCTCTCGCCCGGAGCCAACCTGGTGCTGCAGTCCATCCGCGAAGTGGCGAAAATGATTTACTGATTCCCCCGTCTGCCCGGGCATGGGTCATGCCGGGGTCGGTTTCCTGCGCCGAGTTTTATTAAGAAATGTAAGGAAGCGTAAGCCTCTCTGAAAACGGCCGGAATCGCAGGAACAAAACTGAATTCGCGCGACGCAAAACTTTAAAAAAACGCAGCAAAAAAACAACACTTCAGGCAGGTAAAAAACTAAGTTTTTTCAAGCTGTCATACAGCTTTTTCCTGAAACGGCCTCGCTTCTCTTCCCGCTTCGACACTCTTTTGGCCTTTGCGCAAATTTTGCGCAAAAAAAGAGTCGCCATTTGGCGACTCTTTCTGGTCCGCAGCGCAGAAGCGCTTCGTCAAACCGCTCACACCCATCCGGCGTCGACGATGAATTCCTGCGCGGTACACATCGCGCTGTCGTCCGCCGCCAGGAACAGCACCATGCGCGCCAGGTGCCAGGGCAGCAGGTCACCCTGCAGGCATTGATTGCGCGCGATCGCCTTCTTGCCTTCTTCATCCAGCCACAGCTTGATCTGGCGTTCGGTCATGACCCAGCCCGGCGTCACGGTATTGACGCGGATCTTGTGCGGACCGAGGTCGCGCGCCAGGCCACGGGTCAGGCCCAGGGTCGAGGCCTTGGCCGTGGTATAGACCGGGAAGCCGCCACCGGACTGGTGCCAGCTGATCGAGCTGAAGTTGATGATGGAACCGCCACCGCGGCGCTTCATGCCTTCCACCACCGACTGCACGGCGAAGAAGGACGGACGCTGGTTGATGGCGATGCGGTCGTTCCAGTATTCCAGCGTCACTTCTTCCAGCTTGTGGCGCTGATCGTTGGCGGCATTGTTGACCAGCACGTCGAAATCGCCCAGCTGTCCTTGCAGCTCGGCGATGGTCGCCTGGAAGGCGGGAATGTCGCGCAGGTCGCAATGACGGAACAGCGGCTTGGGGTGGCCGGCTGCCGCGATGTCATTGCACAGTGCTTCGCTGGCTTCGGTGGCGATATCGACGAAGGCCACATGCGCACCTTGTTGCGCGAACGCTTCGACGATGGCCGCACCGATGCCGGTGCCGCCGCCGGTGATGAAGACGCGCTTGCCCTTGAGGCTGGGGAAGTTCGCCAGTTGCACGTTCTGGGGAGTATTGCTCATGAGGTTTCCTTGCAGGCCGGTGCGCGCGCTCAGCGCAGCACCGGCATCATGATGACGGGAAGAAGATCAGTGCGAGTGCTTGGGCACGGCCGCGCCACGGCAACCGACCAGGAAGTCGAAGTCACAGCCTTCGTCAGCCTGCAGCACGCGGTCCACATACAGGGACTGGTAACCGCCGGCCATCTCCGGCTTGCGTTCGGCCAGCACCTTGGCGCGTTCGGCCAGGCGGCGCTGCATCTCTTCTTCGCTGATGTCCAGCTGCAGCTTGCCGGCGTAGGCGTCGAGCTCGATGAAGTCGCCATCCTGCACGATGCCCAGCGGACCGCCGGCAGCCGCTTCCGGCGCCACGTGCAGGATCACGGTGCCGTAGGCGGTACCGCTCATGCGCGCATCCGAAATGCGGACCATGTCCTTCACACCGGTGGCCAGCACCTTGGGCGGCAAGCCCATGTTGCCCACTTCGGCCATGCCCGGATAACCCTTGGGGCCGACGTTCTTCATCACCAGCACGCAGCTGGCATCGACGTCCAGGTCAGGATCGTTGATGCGTTCCTTGTAGTGCGCGAAGTCCTCGAAGACCACGGCGCGGCCGCGATGCTTCATCAGCTCGGGCGTGGCGGCCGACGGCTTCAGTACCGCGCCGCGCGGTGCCAGGTTGCCGCGCAGGATGCAGATGCCGCCATCCTCGATCAGCGGCTTGGCCAGCGGGCGCACTACCTCATCGTTGTAGATCGGCGCATCCTTGACGTTGTCCCACATGGTCTGGCCGTTGACGGTCAGGGCATCCTTGTGCGGCAGCAGGTCGGCTTCGCCCATGCGGCGCAGCACGGCAGGCAGGCCACCGGCGTAGTAGAACTCTTCCATCAGGTAGCGGCCGGAGGGCTGCAGGTCGACGATGGTCGGGGTGCCACGGCCGATGCGGGTCCAGTCTTCCAGTTCCAGGTCCACGCCGATGCGGCCGGCGATGGCCTTCAGGTGGATCACGGCATTGGTGGAACCACCGATGGCGGCGTTGGTCCGGATCGCATTCTCGAAGGCCTTGCGGGTCAGGATCTTGGACAGGGTCAGGCCTTCCCAGACCATGTCGACGATACGCATGCCGGACAAGTGCGCGAGAACATAACGGCGCGCATCCACGGCCGGAATCGCCGCATTGTGCGGCAGCGACACGCCCAGCGACTCGGCCATGCAGGCCATGGTGGAGGCAGTGCCCATGGTGTTGCAGGTACCGGCCGAACGCGACATGCCGGCCTCGGCCGCCATGAAGTCGTGGATGGTGATTTCACCGGCCTTGACCTGTTCCGACAATTGCCACACCACGGTACCGGAACCGATGTCGCGGCCCTGGTGCTTGCCGTTGAGCATCGGACCGCCGGTGACGACGATGGCCGGCACGTCGCAGCTGGCCGCGCCCATCAGCAGGGCCGGGGTGGTCTTGTCGCAGCCGGTCAGCAGCACCACGCCGTCGATCGGATTGCCGCGGATCGATTCTTCCACGTCCATGCTGGCCAGGTTGCGGGTCAGCATGGCGGTCGGGCGCAGGTTGGATTCACCGTTGGAGAACACCGGGAATTCCACCGGGAAGCCGCCGGCTTCGATGATGCCGCGACGCACGTGTTCGGCGATCTTGCGGAAGTGGGCGTTGCAGGGCGTCAGTTCCGACCAGGTGTTGCAGATGCCGATGACCGGCTTGCCCTGGAACTCGTGGTCGGGGATGCCCTGGTTCTTCATCCAGCTGCGGTACATGAAACCGTTCTTGTCGGCGGTACCGAACCAGCCGGCCGAGCGCAGGGTGCGGCTCTTGTCTTTTTTGTCGCTACTCATTGTTGAATTCCCGAATGACAGAAAACGAAGGATCTCGAAAAACGCTTGCACCCGAATGCAAAAGGCGGGCGCCAGGCCCGCCTTGCTTGATCCGGATTACTTGTTCTTGTTGTAGACGTCGAAGCAGACGGCCATCAGCAGGACCAGGCCCTTGATCATCTGCTGGTAGTCGATGCCGATGCCCATGATGGACATGCCGTTGTTCATCACGCCCATGATGAAGGCGCCGATGACCGCACCCATGACCTTGCCCACGCCACCGGAAGCCGATGCGCCGCCGATGAAGCAGGCTGCGATCACGTCCAGTTCGAAGCCCAGGCCCGCCTTGGGGGTGGCAGTGTTCAGGCGCGCTGCGAAGATCAGGCCGGCCAGTGCCGCCAGCACGCCCATGTTGACGAAGGTGAAGAAGGACACGCGCTCGGTCTTGATGCCCGACAGCTTGGCCGCCTTCTCATTGCCGCCCACGGCGTAGACGCGGCGGCCCAGGGTGGTGCGGCTGGTGATGAAGGTGTAGAGCACCATCAGCGCGAACATGATGATCAGCACGTTGGGCATGCCGCGATAGGTCGACAGCAGGTAGCTGAAGGCGATGATGGCGATGGCGAAGACGCCGTTCTTGAGCAGGAAGAACATGGCCGGTTCATCTTCCATGCCGTGCTTGGTCTGCTTGCGGCGGCCATGCAGCTTCACCAGGATCAGCACCACGGCGGCGATGATACCGACGATCAGCGAGGTAGTGCGGAAGGCGGTGTTGTCGGTCAGCTCAGGGATGAAGCCCGAGGACAGCATCTGGAAGGTCTGCGGGAAGGGGCCCAGGGACTGGCCTTGCAGCAGTGCCAGCGCCATGCCCTTGAATACCAGCATGCCGGCCAGGGTGACGATGAAGGACGGGATCTTGAAGTAGGCGATCCAGTAGCCCTGCGCTGCACCGATCAGGGCGCCGGCGATCAGGCAGACGATGGAGGCCGGCACGAAGCCCCAGCCGTAATCCACCATCAGCACGGCGGCCAGTGCGCCGATCAGGCCCACCACCGAACCCACCGACAGGTCGATGTGGCCGGCCACGATCACCATCAGCATGCCCAGCGCCATGATGACGATGTAGCTGTTCTGCAGGACCAGGTTGGTCAGGTTCAGCGGACGCATCAGCGTGCCGTCGGTCATGATCTGGAAGAAGGCCATGATGGCCACCAGCGACATCAGCATGCCGTATTCGCGCATGTTGTTCTTCAGGAAGCTGCCGTAGTCCTTCTTTTCGACGGCGCCGCTGGCGACGGCCGGTTTCTTGCTCATGTCAATGCTCTCCATTGTCTTGCTCCTCGGGTGCTCTCTGGTCTTGATGGACTTTATGGGTGATGCTGCCGGTTTGGCTCCGGCTTGATAATGGGTGTTCAGGCGGCTTGCGACAGGCCCGGATCATCAATGCGCTTGTTGCGCATGATGGCGCGCATGATGCTTTCCTGCGTGGCCTCGGCCTTGGGCAGGTGGCCCACGAACTGGCCTTCGTTCATCACGTAGATGCGGTCGCACATGCCCAGCAGTTCCGGCATTTCCGAGGAGATCATGATGATGCACTTGCCCTCGGCCGCCAGCTTGCTGATGATGTTGTAGATCTCGAACTTGGCACCGACGTCGATGCCACGCGTGGGTTCATCCAGGATCAGCA
>NZ_DBIC01000334.1:0-10779 GCF_002296545.1 Herbaspirillum sp. UBA812
GTGACCACCGGCATCTCCGCCGCCGACCGCGCGCGCACGATCCAGGTGGCCGCCTCCAAGGGCGCCAAGCCATCGGATCTGGTGCAGCCGGGCCACATCTTCCCGCTGCGCGCACAAAAGGGCGGGGTGCTGATGCGCGCCGGCCACACCGAAGCCGGTTGCGACCTCACTGCCATGGCCGGCCTGACGCCTGCTTCCGTGATCTGCGAGATCCTGAAGGATGACGGCACCATGGCGCGCCTGCCGGACCTGCTGGAGTTCGCCGAAAAACACCATCTGAAGATCGGTACCATCGCCGACCTGATCCATTACCGCAGCCGCAACGAAAGCATCATCGAGCGCGTGGCAGAGCGCGAGATGCAGACTGCCCACGGCAGCTTCAAGGCCATCGCCTACCGCGACACCCCCTCGGGCGGTGCGCACCTGGCGCTGGTGCGTGGCGACATCCAGCCCGGCCGCGAAACCCTGGTGCGCGTGCACCAGCCGGTCTCCATCCTGGACCTGCTCGAAGCCGGCGTGACCACCCACTCGTGGAACCTGGCCGCCGCCATGAAGGCGGTGCAGGAAGCCGAGTCCGGCGTGATCGTGCTGCTCAACTGCGAAGAATCGGCGCAGCAGATGTTCGACCAGTTCGGCGCACTCAACAAGGTCGGCACGCCCGAGGCCGCCAAGCCCAGCCGCGCCGACCGCATGGACCTGCGCACCTACGGTATCGGCGCGCAGATCCTGAGAGATCTCGGCGTCTGCAAGATGAAGCTGCTGGCCAGCCCGCGCAAGATGCCGTCGATGACTGGCTTCCAGCTGGAAGTGACCGGTTACCAGGCACGCGAAGGTGCGTGAGCGCCCGGCTCCGCCTATCAAGAATTACGCAAGTCAACCTATCAAGAAGGAACAGCCATGACCATCGGAACCTATGAACCAGACTTCAATGGCGAGAGCTTGCGCATCGGTATCGTCCAGGCGCGCTTCAACGAAGACGTCTGCCACGGCCTGCTGGCCGCCTGCCTGGCTGAGCTGAAGCACCTCGGCGTGGCCGACGAGGACATCCTGCACGTCACCGTGCCGGGTGCCCTGGAAATCCCCCTGGCGCTGCAGAAGATGGCCGAGACCGAACAGTTCGATGCCCTGATCGCCCTGGGTGCCGTCATTCGCGGTGAGACCTATCACTTCGAGCTGGTCTCCAATGAATCTGGTGCCGGCATCACGCGCATCGGCCTGGATTTCGGCCTGCCCATCGCCAATGCCGTGCTGACCACCGAGAACGACGAGCAAGCCGAAGTCCGCATGGCCGAGAAGGGCGCTGACGCGGCCCGCGTGGCGGTGGAGATGGCCAACCTGTCCATCGTGCTGGAAGAACTCGGCCAGGCCACCGAAGAAGAATAATTCACGGGCAGTGGCGGGATGCACATCCCGCTGCCGCCCCCGCCGGCCCGCGCCGGCACTCGCATTCATTTGTTTCAGTTATCCAAGGCTCAGGCCGCATTCATCATGTCGAACAAAACTCCACACGCCAATTCGAACAAGAACCGCACCCCGCGTCACCGCGCGCGCGAGTTCGCGTTGCAGGGCTTGTACCAGTGGCTGCTCAACCACGAGGACGCGGGTGCCATCGAAGCCCACATCCGCGAAGCCCACGGTTTCGACAAGGCCGACGCCGAACACTTCGATACCCTGCTCACCGGTGCCATCCGTGACGCCGAAAAGCTGCGTGCAGCGCTGGAGCCACTGATCGACCGTCCCATCAAGGAGCTGTCGCCGGTGGAGCACGCCGCGCTGCTGATCGGTGCTTACGAGCTGCAGAACCACATCGAGATCCCCTACAAGGTGGTCATCAACGAAGCCGTTGAACTGACCAAGTCCTTCGGCGGCATCGATGGCCACAAGTACGTCAACGGCGTGCTGGACCGTTTCGCGGCCCAGGCACGCGCCACCGAAGTGGAAGCGGCCGGTCGCCGCTGACCGCCTCCGCGCCGGCGCTTTGCTCGTTTTTGGGACGGCACCGCAGCGGCGGTCGCCGTCTTGTCTTTTTTGCCCATGTTGTCTGGAATTAGCGCATGAACCTGAACCAGCTTGCTTCACGTTTGCAGCACATCGCTCCCTTCCATGTGATGGAATTGTCCAAGAAGGCCGATATCCTGGCCCAGCAGGGACGTGACCTGATCCACATGGGCATCGGCGAGCCCGATTTCACTGCGCCGCCCGCCGTGGTCGAGGCCGCTACCCGCGCCATGGCCGAAGGCAAGATGCAGTACACCTCGGCCACCGGCCTGCCGGCCCTGCGTACCGCCATCTCGCAGCACTATCGCAGCGTCTACGGCCTGGAGATCGCGCCGGAACGCATCGTCATCACCGCCGGGGCCTCGGCCGCGCTGTTGCTGGCCTGTGCCGCGCTGGTGGAGCGCGACAGCGAAGTACTGATGCCCGACCCCAGCTATCCCTGCAACCGCCATTTCGTGGCGGCCTTCGAGGGACGCGCCAAGCTCATCGCCAGCGGGCCGGAACATCGCTTCCAGCTGTCGGCGCAGATGGTGCGCGAGCACTGGGGTGACAAGACGCGTGGCGTGCTGCTGGCTTCGCCTTCCAATCCCACCGGCACGTCCATCGAACCTGAGGAGTTGCGCGCGATCCTGGGCGAAGTGCGCCAGCGCGGCGGTTTCACCATCGTCGATGAGATCTATCAGGGCTTGTCCTATGAAGGCGCGCCGTTCTCGGCGCTGTCGCTGGGTGAGGACGTGGTGGTCATCAACAGCTTCTCCAAGTATTTCAACATGACCGGCTGGCGCCTGGGTTGGCTGGTGCTGCCGCCGGCCCTGGTGCCGCAGGTCGAGAAACTGGCGCAGAACCTGCTGATCTGTGCGTCCTCGATTGCCCAGCATGCCGCCGTGGCCTGCTTCACGCCCGAGACCCTGGCCATCTACGAAGAGCGCAAGGCCGAGTTCAAGCGCCGCCGCGACTACATCGTTCCGGCGCTGGAAAGCCTGGGCTTCACGGTACCGGTCGTTCCCGACGGTGCCTTCTATGTTTACGCTGACTGCAGCGCGCTCTGCGACGATGCCGACCAGCTCAGCCTGGACATGCTCAACGAGGCCGGCGTGGTGCTGGTGCCGGGGCTGGATTTCGGGCCCTTCACGGCGCGCCGCTACATCCGCCTGTCCTATGCGACGTCGATGGAAAAGCTGCAGGAAGCCGTAGCGCGTCTGCGTGTGTTCTTCGACGGACGTCGCAAGGCGGCCTGAAGCACGAAACGAGAAGACGCAAAAAAAAGGAGCCCGAGGGCTCCTTTTTTCATGCGTTCTGAATACCGGTAATATTCACATCGCAACACGCCGATCTGCATAAACCATATTACTTACAGGGCAGCGAGTTGTTCTTCCGTCTTGGGCTTGGCCGCCGAGGCCACGTTGTTGGCCGTTGGCTTCGGCTGATCGGCGCTGGCCGACACACCCGAGGCCGGCGGCAGCTTGACGGTGGCCGTGGTGTAGATGGAGACGTTCTTGCCCATCGCCACTTGCTTCAGGTTCTGGTACTCGGACAGCACCTTGATCCCGTAACCACCATCATTGGCCATGTCGGCAGCACCCACGTAGCTCTTCAGGCCGGCTTCCACCGAACCGCCACGGGTGACATATTCCTTCAGGATCTGCGAACCGACACGGATGTTGGCCACCGGATTGAGGGCCGCCTTGATGCCGCCCAGTTCCTGGAATTTGTCGTGGTGCACCTTGGACATCACCTGCATCAGGCCCTGCGCACCCATCGGGCTTTCGGCGAAGGGATTGAAGCGCGATTCGATGGCGATCACCGACAGGATCAGCAGCGGATCGAGCTTGATGTCGCGCGCCGTCAGGTAAGCCGCCGACACCAGCATGTCAGCCGCATCGCTGGCTACGCGATAGCGCTTGGCCAGCCAGTTGGTCACCAGCTTCTGCTGGCGCGGATTGCCGATCAACTGGCGTTCCTCAGGCGACAGGGCCTGGGCGGGTGCCGTAGCCTGCTGCTGCACCGAACTGGCAGCCGCTGCGCCCGCCAGGGCGCTCACGGTAGCCACCGGTGCGGTGGGTGCCATCAGGTCAGCCAGCGCCGGAGCGGCGGGTGCTTCGGCTTCTGCGACCTCTTCAGTGGCATCCGAGAAGGGCGACATGCTGATCAGCTTGTCGGCCAGGTCGGGGTTGAAGAACATCAGGCCCAGAACGAACAGCGCGGCGATACCCAGTATCGTCAGCAGACGATGGGCGATGCCAAAAAATTGAGCAATGCGCGGGTTGCCGGAGAGATTCCGGAAATCCACGCGGCGAACCATCTGCGAGGTGCCCGCTAAAGGCGCCTCGGAAGCTTGGTTGGACATTGAACCTCCTGCGTTATTGCGGCAAAAACAGGGCGCGCCTGGCCAAGAAGTGAAGACCAAACGGCTGAACTGTCGTCGCTGCAATCTATTACGTTACCGTCGCAAGGCGTTACGGCAAGGCCATCCGCGAGGCCTGCTGGCCCTGCCGTCGGATGGCATGTTTCGGGGGGTAGGGCTGACGCCCTGGACACACTTCTTGAGTTGCTGGGACCCCGGATCCCTGGATACCTTGCTTGGCTCGACTGTTTTCGATCAAGCCTCTACGAGCCCACGGCTCACCTCTTCGGTTTAGAGTGGGCGCATTGTAGAAGCCACTTTATATCGAGTCAATACTATGAAAATAGTTCTTTATAACTTTTGTGTATCATATTGCGCGTGGCCTTCCTTCAAAAATCAATAGAATCAAGCGTTTGCCGGGGTTACTTGAGCCGGCTGTGATGCAAAAAGAAATTTGTTAAAAAGTATGAAATACACTGATTTACGCGATTTTATTTCCCAATTGCAACAAAAAGGTGAGCTCAAGCGTGTCTCGCACCCGGTGTCGTCGCATCTGGAGATGACCGAAATCGCCGACCGCACCCTCCGTGCGGAAGGTCCGGCGCTCCTTTTTGAGCAGGTCGACAAGAAAAATATCCCGGTGTTAGCGAATCTTTTCGGTACACCGCATCGTGTCGCCCTGGGAATGGGGGCCGACAGCATCAGCGAACTGCGCCGTATCGGCCATCTGCTGGCGCGCCTGAAGGAGCCTGAGCCGCCCAAGGGCATCAAGGATGTGCTGGATCTGGGCGGGCTGGTGAAGTCGCTGTGGGACATGGCCCCCAAGGAGCGCGGCTCCGCTCCTTGCCAGGATGTGGTGTGGGAAGGCAAGGAGGTGGATCTGTCGCGCCTGCCGATCCAGCACTGCTGGCCGGGCGACATCGCGCCGCTCATCACCTGGGGCCTGGTCATCACCAAGGGCCCGAACAAGAAGCGCCAGAACCTGGGCATCTATCGCCAGCAGGTGCTGGGACCGAACAAGGTCATCATGCGCTGGCTGGCCCATCGCGGCGGCGCACTGGACTTCCGTGAGCACTGCATTGCCAACCCCGGCAAGCCCTATCCGATCGCCGTGGCCTTGGGTGCCGATCCCGCCACTATATTAGGTGCAGTCACGCCGGTGCCGGACAGCCTCTCCGAATACCAGTTCGCCGGCCTGCTGCGCGGCAGCCGTACCGAGCTGGTCAAGGCCATGGGCAGCGATTTGCGCGTGCCGGCCTCGGCCGAGATCGTGCTGGAAGGGCATATCTATCCGGATGAAAAACACGCGTCGGGATTCGAGCATGCGCTTGAAGGTCCGTATGGCGATCACACCGGTTACTACAATGAGCAGGACTGGTTCCCGGTCTTCACCATTGACCGCATCACCATGCGGCGCGATGCCATCTATCACTCCACCTATACCGGCAAACCGCCCGATGAGCCGGCCGTGCTGGGTGTGGCGTTGAATGAAGTTTTCGTCCCGCTGCTGCAGAAGCAGTTCGCCGAAATCACCGATTTCTACTTGCCGCCGGAGGGATGCAGCTATCGCATGGCCGTGGTGCAGATGAAGAAATCTTACGCCGGCCACGCCAAGCGGGTGATGTTCGGGGTGTGGAGTTTCCTGCGCCAGTTCATGTACACCAAGTTCATCGTGGTGGTCGATGAGGATGTCGATATCCGCGACTGGAAGGAAGTGATCTGGGCCATCACCACCCGGGTGGATCCGGTGCGCGATACCGTCATGGTGGACAACACCCCCATCGATTACCTGGACTTCGCCTCGCCTATCAGCGGCCTGGGCAGCAAGATGGGAATCGATGCCACCAACAAGTGGCCCGGTGAAACCAGCCGGGAATGGGGCACGCCCATCGTGATGAGTGACGATGTGAAGAAACGTGTCGATGCCATCTGGCAGGACCTGGGTATCTGAGCGGGTAGGGCGCACACGCCGTTGGATGCGGCCATCGCAGAAGTGAAGCTTCAGGCAAAAAGCCGCGTAAATTGTTTAATCAATTTGCGCGGCTTTTCACTTTCTGATGCACTGCAATGATTTCTCTGGCGGCCAGTGTGTGATCTGGGATACAATGCACCCCGGCGGGCCCCTGCGCATTGTGGCATGGTCAACCTGGTCAGGTCGGGAACGAAGCAGCCACAGCCATTTCCCGCAAGTGCCGCAGACAAGGCTCGCCTCTTATCTCTCTTCTGTTTCTTCTTCTGTTGTTCCGGCAAGTCCTCCCTCTCGCTTTACCTCTTCCGTTGTCGTCCCTGTAGTGTCGTCATCGCGCGATGCCATGAAAAAAGGCTGACGCGAACTTGCCGCATCAGCCTCCTGCAAAACATCGCAGCCTTGCCTGTAATTACTCGTGCGGATCCAGCCGGTCAGCCAGGATCGCCGACACACCCGTGAAGGCCGGATATTCCGCCGTGATTACATAGGTCGGAATGGCCTTGGTCAGCACCGACATGCGGCCCTTGTTCTCGAAGCGTGCGCGGAAGGGCGAGCGGGCGAAGTACTCGCCCAGGTGCGGTACCACGCCGCCACCAATATAGATGCCGCCAAGCGCGCCCAGCGTCAGCGCCAGGTCGGCCGCGACGGTACCGAGCATGCTGCAGAACAGGTCCAGCGTTTCCAGGCACACTGCATCGCCTTGTTTGAGTGCGCCGTCCACGATCTCGGCGGCCTTCAGGTCGGCGGCGGGATGGCGCTCGATGGCCAGCAGGGCGCGATGGATGAATTCGAGGCCGGGCCCCGAGACCATGCGTTCAGCCGAGACGTGTTCATGGAATTGCCAGGCGTAGGCCAGCACGGCCGCTTCACGCGCATTGGCCGGAGCGAAGGCGACGTGGCCACCTTCGCTGGCCAGCGGCAGCCAGTGGCCATCGCCGCGCACCAGCCCGCCCACGCCCAATCCGGTGCCGGCACCGACCAGGCCGACCGGCTGGCCCGCCTTGGGTGTGCCGCCACCGATCTGCTGCAATTCATCGGCGCGCAATTGCGGCACGGCCATCGACAGCGCCGTGAAGTCATTGACCACCAGCAGCAGGTCAAAGCCCAGCAACTGGCGCGCCGCTTCAATGGAGAAGGCCCAGTCGTGATTGGTCATCTTGATCTGGTCGCCTTGCACCGGATTGGCGATGGCCACCACCGCGTGTTTCACGGCGGGTTGGCCAGCCAGCTTGAGGTAGGCCTGCACGGCATCGGTGAATTGCGGATAGTCAGCACCGCGCAGGACCTGCACTTGCTCTATATGGCCAGGTGAAGTTTCCAGCGCGAAACGGGCATTGGTGCCGCCGATGTCGGCCAGCAGGCGCGGACCGCCGGCGTGGGGCGGCTTGCTCGAAGAGGGAGTGGGGGCGTGCATCGTCTTGTCCTTGTTTTCTTCATACCAACAGGCGGCAGGGCGCGTGGCCGTGCCGCCTGTCGAATTGCAATCGAGTTCGGGCGGATCCTGGTGCGGATGCGTTACAGGGTATGAGGCGAAGCGGCGCGCCAGGTTCCGGCGGATGAGCTGCTCATCCGCATCGGCGCGCATGGTAACAGCATCAGGCCAACTGTTGTAGCAGGGCGCTGCGCACCTCGGCGACGACCTCGCTCCAGTCGCCGGTCTGCTTCTGGCGGAACAGGTGCATGCCCGGATACCAGGGCGTATCGCTGCGTTCCAGCTGCCAGCGCCAGCAGGTGTTGGCACGATTGAGCAGCCACACCGGCTTGCCCAGAGCACCGGCCAGATGGCAGGCCGAGGTATCGACGCTGATGAGCAGGTCGAGATTGGCGATCAGCCCGGAGGTGTCGGCAAAGTCCTGCAATTCCGCAGAACAATCACGCACATGGCTGGCCAGCGGATGGTTGCGCAGCTGGGCCACCGCGGTCTCGCCAACCTGGACGGAATAGAATTCCAGTTGTGCGTGCTCCTGCGCCAGTTCGACCACGGGAGCCAGCGCCTCGAAGGGCAGGGAGCGCTCGCCGTCGATGCGTACTGCGTCCGGATGCGTCTGGGCCGAGCTGCCGGCCCAGACCAGGCCGACCCGCAGGGAGCGGTTGCGCGGCAGGCGCTGCAGCCAGGCCGCCCAGGCGTCGGCGTCGGGCAGCAGATAGGGAGCGCGCGGGATGTCGGCTTCGCTGAAGGACTTGCAGGCCAGCGGCAGGCTCATCAGCGGGCAGTGGTAGTCGAAACCGGGACGCATGAACTGGTCGCTGCTGATGACCTGGGCCGCGCCCGGCACTTTTGCCAGCAGGCGGACCAGCGCCGGTGGCACTTCCAGGATCACGCGTGCGCCGAGAGCGGCCACCTGGGGCAGGTAGCGCACGAATTGCAGGGTGTCGCCAAAGCCTTGTTCGGCGTGGATCAGGATGGTCTTGTCCTGCAGGGATTGCTGCCCCAGCCAGAGCGGCTGCAGGAATTGGCGGACCTGCGTGCGCATCTGTTCGGTCGCCCAGCGCGACTCGTAGGCGGGCCAGCCATTGGCGAAGTCGCCCTGGCGCAGTTTCAGCAGGGCATCGTTCCAGGCGGCGGAGCTGGCATCGGGCTTGAGCTCGCGGGCGCGGCGGTAGCACTCGGTGGCTTCGCTGAAGCGATACAGCTGTTCCAGCGTCGAGCCGCGGTTGAACCACAGGTCCGGCGAGCTGTCGTCCAGCGCCATGGCGCGGTCGTAGGCTTCCAGCGCTTCCATCGGGCGCTGCATCTTGAACAGCACGAAGCCGCGGTTGGACTGGGCCTCGAAGAAGTCCGGCTGCACCTCCAGCGCGTGGTCGTAGGCGCGCAGGGCCTCGTCGAACTGGTAGCTGTCCTTGCAGGTATTGCCCAGGTTGAACCAGGCTTCGATGAAATCGGGGCGCAGGGCGACGGCGCGCTCATAGCTGGCGCGTGCATCGCGATAGCCGTAGAACTCGTGCTGGAGGTTGCCCAGCTGGAACCAGGCATCGGGGTTGTCCGGCGTCAATGCGGCTGCGCGCTCGATGTCGGCCAGGGCTTCGCGGTTGCGTTTGAGGCGACGCAGGGCAGCGCCACGTGCCAGCAGCGCGTCGGCAAAGTCCGGCGTCTGCGCCAGGATCTCGTCGTAGCGCTGTACGGCTTCGGCATCGCGGCCCAGGTGGACCAGCGCACCGGCATGGTCGAAATAGGTGTCGCGGTGATCGGGATTGAGTTCGATGGCATGCGCCAGCTGGGCTTCGGCCGCCTCCCAGTCCTCCTGATGGAGCTTGAGCATGCCGTAGAGGTAATTGGCCTCGAAATGATCGGGAAGCTTGACCAGGACCTTCTTGTAGAGCTCTTCGGCGGGGGCCAGATCGCCCTTTTGATGCAGGGCCAGGGCTTTTTGCAGCAGGATGAGGGAGGCGTTTGCTTGCTGGTGCATGATCTTGTTCTGGACAGAGAAAGGGGCCGGCGCAATACCAGCCAGCAGATCTGCAAGTGTCCCAAATCCGCGCAGTTTTATTCAGCGGATTACAGCCTGAAATCTCACCTATATCTCCCGCTGGGGGCCGCAAGCGGAGTCGCTGCTTTTCTTTTACACTAGCCGGACATCAGACAACTGATGCGCAAGCCAAGCCGGCATTGACCGGTTCCTCATCCACCGCATGCAGTTGCATGCACGTCGCCACCACGGAGTCTTCCCGATGAGTTTCGCCATTCCCGCCCCCGCCCAGGCCACCGTCCCGGTGGTCGGCGGTGCGCCGTTCCCGGTTCGCCGCATCTATTGCGTGGGCCGCAACTATGCCGCCCACGCTCGCGAAATGGGCCATGATCCCGACCGCGAGCCGCCGTTCTTCTTCATGAAGCCGGCCGACGCGGTGGTACCCACCGATTCCGTGGTGCCGTACCCGGCCGCGACCGCTGACTATCATCACGAAATCGAACTGGTGGTGGCACTTTCCGGCGGTGGCCGCGATATCCCGGTGGAAAAGGCGCTGGAGCTGGTCTACGGCTACGCCGTCGGGCTTGACATGACCCGCCGTGACCTGCAGGCGCAGGCCAAGAAGCTGGGCCGTCCCTGGGACATGGCCAAGGGCTTCGACCAGTCCGCCCCCTGCGCGCCCATCGTGCCCGTGGCCCAGTCCGGACATCCCGACAAGGGGGCCGTCTGGCTCAAGGTCAATGGCGAAGTGCGCCAGCAGGGCGACCTGTCGGACCTGATCTGGAACGTGGCCGAAACCATTTCCTATCTGTCCGGCCTGGTGGAGCTGTTCCCCGGCGACCTGATCTATACCGGAACCCCCGAAGGCGTGGGCGCGGTGGTCAAGGGTGACCAGTTGCAAGGCCATGTGGACGGCTTGCCGGATATCAACATCACCATCGGCTGAAGCGCTCGCTGGCCGGGTGCAGCGGGTTTCTGGCGGTCCCGGCCCGGCTCCCGCAGCCAGCTTCCTGCACCGGTTCCGGACCGGGTGCAGGGGGCCGAAACCAAACTGTCATGAA
>NZ_DBIC01000124.1:0-7895 GCF_002296545.1 Herbaspirillum sp. UBA812
GCGCTATGGCGGGCCAGTGCATCGCCCCACTGGATCAGCAAGGTGGCGCGGATAGTGGCCGGTTGCAGGGGCATGTGACGGCCCCGCGCATATCCCGTGGCCGCGCACAGCATGCCCAGCGCAAAGATCGCGCCGCGATGCGTGTTGATGCCGCCGGTGGCGCGCAACATGCGCTCTTCGGCGCGAATCGCCAGCGTCTGCAGGGTGCGGAAAGACGCGCCGTCGAGGCCTGCGGCGGCGATCTGGAAAAAGTAATGGCGCAGCGCAAACAGACTGCGCAGGAAAGTCTCGGCCGTCATGTCGGTGTGGCTGCCATTGTCCACGCGCGAGACCAGGCCGGGCTTGGGATAGAGCACCAGTTCCTGGTACAGGCTGCGCACCGCCAGGCGCGCGAGCTGGCGGCAGAAGGCCAGGTTCTCGCGGGCGGCGCGGCGCTTCTGCGTATGGTGCAGCGGCGGGGTCAGCGTATCGGGATGCTGCATCAGGCGGCGCATGTCTGCTCCTGCGGCAGGCTGGCGCGCACTGCGCCCACGCGTTCGAGCGCTACGCTGGCTGGCCGCTTGACCAGCACCTGGCCTTCGGGATGGCTGCCCAGCACCGCGACCTGTCGCCATTCCTTCCACGACACGGCGGCCCCGTCAGGAAACACGATTTCTCCATCCAGCGGCAGGAACATCGCCTGCCAGGCCAGCAGCCTCACGCCTGCTTCCAGCTGGGCCTGGCTGCGCGGCTGGAACAGCAGGTCGATGTCGGAACTGCTGCGCAGATAAACTTGCGCCGTCACCGCCTGCCAGGCCAGAGAACCGAATACAGAGAGAGCAATACCGGCGCGCTCCATGTGCTCCTGCAACTCCGCCAGCCCAGCCTGCCACGCGGCCGGCAGACCGGCCAGACGCGCAGCGACGATGTCGCGCAGCAGGAAAGGCGCGCGGCTTGATGCCACTTCATCGGCCCTCACCCGCAGCGCGATGCGCGGCTTGTTGCCCTGCGCATCGGGCGGCAAGGCGATGCCGACACAGATCTCTTCGTCCTTGGCCTCCACGTCGCGGCGACGCACGATCAGCGGCCAGCGCATGCGCTGCCAGTGCTGCAGCGTGGCCTGCTGGCGTGCATCACTGCCACCGGCCAGCAGGCGCGACCAGCCCGCCTCGCTCAGCCAGAGCAGGTGATGCCGCGAGTCGGCCAGAGCGGACGCGGACGGCATGCTCATCCGTTCAAGGGCGTATCGTTGGCGACCGCATCGATGACGCGTTGCGCCCACTTGCGCCCGCCCCGTTCGAGACCCGTGGCCGCACGGGTGTCGGCACTGCGATCCTGGGCCAGCGCATCGGCCAGCGCCGTGGCGAGGTCCCCATTCCAGATCTCGGCAACGCCGCCCATGCGTAAATAATTTTCAGGTCCGGGGGCAAACACCGGATTGCTCTTGGCCAGCTCGGTCAGCCGTTCTTCCGGCACCTTGGTAATGCGGGCCATCGCTGGCAGGCCCATCACGCGAATGGTCGCCTCCGGCAAGGCATAGCAGGCATCGGCGATCAGGCCGCTGGTGATGAAGCCGCCCGACAGCGCCTGGTCATACACCAGGCCGACCACGCGATGGCCCTGACGGCGCGCCAGTTCCACGCATTTGCCCAGATGCGCCATGTAGCTGTTGATGCCCAGCATTTCATCGCGGTGGCGCAGGCGCTGGCCCTGGGTATCGACCAGGATCACGATGGGCCGGCCGGGATGTTCACGCACCGTCTGCAGGATCGCACTGGCCTGGGCCAGCGCAATTTCGATGCCGATGGGCGTATGCCCGGTGGTACCGACCACGGTGACGGTACGGCCATCCACCTGCGCCGTGCCGGAGAGAAAATGATCCTGCTCGGTGATCGCGTGGCCTTGCGGGAACAAGTCCTGCGCCAGTGCGCGCCAGTCGACCTGGGGTTGAGTAACAGTCTGGTTCATGAATTCCTCTCAGGCCGTGGAAACGATGCGCAGGCGCTCGGCCATGGCGGTGAAGGCAGCGGCTTCCAGCATCGGTACCGTTTCCGGTCGGGCCACGCCCAGCTCGGCCCAGATGTCCATCGGGTCCTCGGCATGGCCAAAAGTGGCGATGCGACGGCGCAGCATCTCCTGCTCGGCTTCCAGCCCGGCCAGCGTGAGCTTCGCATCGCTGACGGCGGACAACGCGGCGATGGCTGCCGTGCGGAAGGCGTCAATGTCGTCGCTCACCAGTTGCTGGCAATCGCCGATCAGGTAGCGATGCTTGCCGCCGGTGGTACGCCAGACCAGGGCACGGTCGCGCGAATCGAATTCCTCGACGCCATTGGCAGTCTCGATCACTTCCGGACCGGACATGGCCAGCCGCCCTTCCTCGGACATGATGATGGTATTGGCACAGCGCGCCACGATGCCCATGCCGCCGAAACAGCCATTGGCGCCACCGACCAGCACGATCACGGGAATGCCGGCGGCACGCGCCTCCAGCACCGCACGCATCACTTCGGAGACGGCGATGAGCCCGGCATTGGCTTCATGCAGGCGCACGCCGCCGGTTTCCAGCAGCAGGATCACGCCTGCGGCCTGCCTGGCCATGGCGCGCTTGAGCAGCCCTACCAGTTTGGCACCATGCACCTCGCCCACGGCCCCGCCCATGAATCCGCCTTCCTGTGCGGCGGCCATCACGGCACGTCCGCCCAGCAGGCCTTCGCCGATGATGACGCCATCATCGAAGGAGACCGGCGCATCAAGTTGGCCCAAATGGGGGCTGACTACGCGCTGCGCGGGCGGCAGCAGTTCCTTGAAGCTGCCGGCGTCGAGCACCGCCAGGATGCGCTCGCGCGCCGTGGCTTCCAGATAGCTCGCACTCATGCGCCCTCCTCCACCATGGCTTCCACGGCCTGGTCCAGACGCAGGCTTACCACGGCCGGCGTGGCCCCCATGTCGTTGATGGAGATGCGGGTATCGGCCAGTTGCCAGCGTTGCTGGAAGTCGGTCATCACCGCTTCCCAGATGGTGCCGAAGCCGCGCGCGGCGGTCTTGACTTCGATGGCGCAGGCACCGTTGAGCGCCGCATTCTCGATCAGTACTTCCAGGTTGCCCGAGCTGACCACGCCGACCAGTTCAGGCGTGGCCTTGAGGCGGCGCTGGCCGTGCTCGAAGCGAAAAGTCAAAGTTTCCATAGTGTCGCTTTCATTGCGGGAAAATCACCAGTTGCGGAAGCGCTTGGGCGGGTTGTACAGCCCGCCGGAGGCCCGCACCAGGTCCTTCATGTTCTTGGCCGCCAGCAGGTCGCGGGTGGCCATGCGCTTGTCGATGCCCAGGTCTTCGGCGCGGCGGATGATGCCACGGTCGCGCAGGTTTTCCACCATGCGCTTGTCGCGGCCCATGCCGACCGCCGTATAACCGGCCACGCCACGGATGGCCTGCTCGCGCTCCTCTTCGGTACGGCACAGCAGCAGGTTGGCGATGCCCTCTTCGGTGAGGATGTGGGTGACGTCGTCGCCATAAATCATGACGGGTGGAATTGGCATCTTGGCCTGCTCGCCGAGCTGCCATGCGTCCAGCTTCTCGACGAAGGCCGGCTGCATGTGCTCGCGGAAGGTCTCCACCGTCTGCACCACCAGCTTCTGCCCGCGCGGAATGGTATTGCGTCCGGCGCGCGCCTGCTGGCCGGCCTTGAGCCAGGCTTCGCTGGCATGGCGGCGTCCGCGTGCATCCGCGCCCATGTTGGGGGCACCGCCAAACCCGGCGATGCGGCCCAGCGTGGCCGTGGAGGAATTGCCCTGCAAGTCGATCTGCAAGGTCGATCCGATGAACATGTCACAGCCATAGTGGCCGGCCGTCTGCGAGAAGGCGCGGTTGCTGCGCATGGAGCCATCGGGTCCGACGAAGAAGACATCGGGCCGTGCGCGGATGTAATCTTCCATGCCCAGCTCGGAGCCGAAGGAGTGCACGGATTCCACAAACCCGGCCTCGATGGCGGGAATGAGTGCCGGGTGCGGATTGAGCGCCCAGTGCTTGCAGATCTTGCCGCGCAGGCCCAGCGATTCGGCATAGGTCGGCAGGATCAGCTCGATGGCGGCGGTATCGAAACCGATGCCGTGATTCAAGCGCTGCACGCCGTATTCGGCATAGATGCCCTTGATGGCCATCATCGCCATGAGCACCTGGATCTCGGAAATCTGCGCCGGGTCGCGCGTGAAGAGCGGTTCGATGTAATGCGGCGTGGGGGCCTTGATGGCAAAGCTGACCCAGTCGGCCGGGATGTCCACGCGCGGCAGCTCATCGACGATTTCGTTCACCTGCGCAATGACGATGCCGCTGGAGAAGGCCGTCGCTTCGGCAATGGCCGGCGTATCTTCAGTATTGGGCCCGGTATAGAGATTGCCGTGGCGGTCGGCCGCTTGCGCCGCCACCAGCGCCACGCGCGGCGTCAGGTCGACGAAGTAGCGGCCAAACAGCTCCAGGTAAGTATGGATGGCACCGATGTTGAGCTTGCCGGCCGAGGCCAGCTTGGCCAGGCGGCCGGCCTGCGGACCGGAGAAGGAAAAATCGAGCCGGTCGGCGATGCCCTTCTCGAACACGTCCAGATGTTCCGGCAAGGCCAGCACCGAAAACAGCATGTGCAAGCCGTTGACCCGCGCCGGATCGAGTGCCGCCAGGCCCTTGGCCAGGAAATCGGCCTGCTTCTGGTTGTTGCCCTCGACACAGACCCGGTCGCCGTTTTCCAGCACCGCATAGAGCAGCTCCGCCAGTTTGTCCGCAGGCGCGATCTTGCCCTGCAACTGGCTACCCAATGCGGCGGTGGCGCGCGCCAGCCGCTGTTCACGGTTCTTCTGGCGCGCATTCCACACGCGTTCGCTACTACTCATTTACTTGGCTCCCATCAACAAATCAGGCAATACGGTCGCGATGCCCGGGAACATGCACAAGAGCAGGACCGCGAGAAACATCAGCGCCAGGAAAGGAATCGTACCCTTGATGACATCGCCTAGCGCGATATCGGGTGCGATGTTCTTGATCACGAACAGATTCAGCCCCACCGGCGGGTGAATCAGGCCCATCTCCATCACCACCGTCATGACGATGCCGAACCAGATCAGGTCGAAACCGGCGGCCTTGAGCGGCGGCAGGATGATGGGCGCGGTCATGAGGATGATCGACACCGGCGGCAGGAAGAAGCCCAGCACGATCACCATGCCCAGGATCACGGCCAGCAGCAGCCACTTCGACAAGTGCAGGTCGACCACCCATTGCGCCGCCGACTGGCTGATGTGCAGGTAGCTCATCACGTAGGAATACAGCAGCGACATGCCGATGATGAGCAGCAGCATCCCCGATTCCTTGATGGTGGAACTGAGGAAGGGCGCGATCTCTTTCGGCTTGTAGATGCGATAGACCACCGCGATCAGCACCAGCGCCAGCAGCGCGCCCAGGCCAGCGGTTTCGGAGGGCGTAGCCAGGCCGCCATAGAGCGCCACCATCACGCCGATCAGCAAGATCAGGAAAGGCAGCACGCGCGGCAGCATTTCCACTTTCTGGGCCAGCGTGAAATGCTCGTCATCCAGGTAGGCCGACTTGGCCCCACCGGCGGTGTAGACGGCATGCGCCAGCTTGTATTCCTTGCGCGCCCGGAAGACCGCATAACCCGCAAACAGGATCACCAGCAGCACGCCCGGCCCGATACCGGCCAGGAACAGGCGTCCCAGCGACTGCTCGGCGGCCACGGCATACAGGATCATGGTGATGGACGGCGGCAACAGGATGCCCAGCGTGCCGCCGGCGGCGATGATGCCCGCTGCAAAACCCGGTGAATAGCCACGACGGCGCATCTCGGGAATGCCCGCCGAGCCGATGGCCGAGCAGGTCGCCGGCGACGAACCGGCCATGGCGGCAAAGAGCGCGCAGGCAAACACGTTGGCGATGCCCAGACCACCCGGCACCTTGTTCAACCAGGCGTGGATGGCCGAATACAAGTCCTTGCCGGCAGGGGATTTGCCGATGGCCGCCCCCTTCAGGATGAAGAGCGGAATCGACAGCAGCGTGATGGAAGCGATTTCTTCATAAACGTTTTGCGTGATGGTATCCAGCGACGATTCCGGCATGAAGAAATACATGAAACCGGTCGCCACCACGCCCAGCGCAAAGGCGATCGGCATGCCCGAGCACATCACCAGGATGGTGACCACGCCATAGAGCACACCCAGGGTCAGCGGACTCATTGCGCACCTCCGGACGTTGCAGCAGGCACGGTGCCGGTAATGCGCGTGAGCACCTGCACCAGCAATTGCAGCGTCAGCATGCTCATGCCCAGCGCCATCAGGGAATACGGAATCCACAGCGGCGGCGCAAAGGTGGACGACGTGGTCTGCCCCTCCACCCAGGCTTCATGGAACAGGGTCCACGACTTCCAGGTGAAGAAGGCGCAGAACAGGAAGGACACCAGATCCACGATGAACATGCGCACCTTGTTGGCCAGCGGCGAGAGCAAGCCGGCCAGCGCCTCGATACCGATGTGCCCGCGCAGCGACTGCACATAAGCCGAGCACAGGAAGATCACGCCAACCAGCATGAAGACCGAGGCTTCATCCTGCCAGTCGGTGGGCTGATGGAAGAAGTAACGCACCACCACCGAATAGGTGAGGATGCAAGAGGTGACCAGCAGCGCAATCATCCCCAGGAACACGGCCACGCGGTGGTAGCCCTGCAGGAAGGCCGCCAGCCAGGCCACCGGGGCGCTGGCCGGTACGGCCGGGCGCGTGGCCGCCGCGCCGGGCATCTCGAAGCCGTGGCTCATACGGTCTTCTCCGCCAGGGCCAGCAGCTTGGCGCAGTTGGCATTGCGGGCCGCGAAGTCCTTCCAGGCGGTATTGCGGGCGATGTCCTGCCACTTCTTGACGACCTCGGCGTTGAGGTCGACCACCTTGGCACCGGCCTTCTGGTAGACCTGGGCCACGGCGATGTCGTCAGCCTGGGCAGCCTTGGTGGCGAACTGTTCCATGTCTGCACCGACGGCCATGATGACGGCCTGCTGGTCCTTGGGCAGGCGTTCGAAGACGGCCTTGGACATCATCAGCGGCTCGAACATGTACCAGTAAGCCTTGTCGCGTCCGGTCGTGAGGGACTTGGCCACCTCCTCCAGGCGGAAGGACATGAAGGAAGTCGACGAAGTCATCGCCGCATCCATCGCGCCGGTCTGCATGGCGGCGTAGATTTCATTGGACGGCAGGGTCACCACGGCGGCACCCGCTTCCTTCAGGATCAGGTCCATCTCGCGTGAACCGCCGCGCACCTTCATGCCCTTGGCATCGGCCGGATCGACGATGGGCTTGCCGCGCGAGGCCACGCCGCCCGCCTGCCAGATCCAGCTGACGATCACCACACCCTTCTCGCCCAGGATGCGGGCCAGTTCCTTGCCTACTTCGGCATTCTTCCAGGCGGCGCCCTGCTGGTAGGAGGTCACCAGGCCGGGCATGAGGCCGATGTTGGTTTCCGGGACTTCGCCGCCGGCATAGTTCAGCGGCACCAGCGACATGTCCAGCGCACCCTTGCGCAGGGCGGAGAACTGGGCGTTGGTCTTCATCAGCGAGGAGCCGGGATAGATCTCGAACTTCAAGGCGCCTTTGGTCTTTTCGTTCACCTGCTGGGCGAACATGCGCACCAGGCGGTCTCGGAAGTCGCCTTCTGTCAGGGTGCCACCGGGAAACTGGTGAGAAATCTTCAGGCTGCCCGTTTGCGCCCAGGCGGCGGGCATGGCGGCGGCAAGCGGTGCAGCGGCTAGGGTGCCAAGGAAATGGCGACGGGTGAATGCGGTCATGCTGGTATCTCCTCCAGGAATTGATGGAACTACTGTGTTTTTATGCTCTCATCGTGTATACAATTTCAGCCGAAACGCATACATTGTCAAGCATT
>NZ_DBIC01000402.1:0-8327 GCF_002296545.1 Herbaspirillum sp. UBA812
TGATCCGCCAGAATGCGCAGGACCTGACGCGGCCGGTACTGAAGGTGTTCCGCTACAACGACGACATGGAAATGAGCGACACCGAGATCCTCGACCTCATGGCCACGCCCGAAGCCGATACCATCGTTGCCCGTGGCGGCGAGGAATGGGCGCGCCTGAGCCATCTCGATACCATGCACATGCTCAGCACGGGCACGCCCTCCTGAGCCTGAGCCCGCTGACCGGTCAGATCCGGCCTGTTCAGGCCATCCCCAGCACCGTCATGAAGTGACGCCCGTGCGCCTCGTGCGAGGCCGCGGGCACGCTGATGTCACATGCCATCAGGAAGGTGGTGGCAGCCTCGATGAAGCCATCGGCCAGTTGCATCGCGTCCAGCAGCAGGTGTTCCATGATCCGCTCCTCGTCTCATGCCCGGCAGCGGGATGCGCCGGGCTTGAGAGGATCATGGCGCAGTGTTGTTATCGTCCTGTGTCAAAAGGCGTGCGTCCTGTTTCAATTGAAACCAGCGGAACCAACGCCCCCGTTCCGAGAGCGCCTCAGCCTGCACTGACCTGCCGAATCGCCGCTTCCCACGCGTGGATGCGCTCCTGCGCCTGCTCGCGCGTGAAACGCGGCTCGAAGGTACGCTCCATGCGCCACTGCGCGGACAGCTCCGACAAATCACGATAGACACCCGTGGCGACCCCGGCCAGATAGGCCGCACCCAGCGCGGTGGTTTCGGTCACTTGCGGACGGATCACCGGAATACCCAGCAGATCGGCCTGGAACTGCAGCAGCAGATTGTTGGCCGCCGCCCCGCCATCCACGCGCAATTCGGTGATGGGCGAGACCGCATCCTTGACCATCGCATTGAGCAGAGCAGTACTCTGGAAGGCAATCGATTCCAGCGCCGCGCGGGCGATGTGGGCCACCGTGCTGCCCCGGCTCAAGCCGACGATGGCGCCCTTGGCACCGGGATTCCAGTAGGGCGCACCCAGCCCCGTGAAGGACGGCACGAACACCACCCCGCCCGAATCTTCCACCGTGCAGGCCAGTCCCTCGACGTCGGTGGAGGTCTTGATGGCCTTGAGGCCATCGCGCAGCCACTGCACCACGGCACCGCCGATGAAGACACTGCCTTCGAGCGCATATTGTTTGCGTTCATCGACCTGGCAGGCGGCGGTACTGATGAGGCCGTTGTGCGAAGTGGCGCACTGGTCGCCGGTATGCAGCAGCATGAAGCAGCCGGTACCGTAAGTATTCTTGGCCATGCCGGGACGCACGCAGGCCTGGCCGAACAGCGCCGACTGCTGGTCGCCGGCGATGCCGCCGATCTTGACCGCCGCACCCAGGTGCTGCGCATCGATCTCGCCATAGATGTGGGCCGAGGCATGCACCTGCGGCAGCATCGCAGCGGGAATATCCAGCCATTGCAACAGCTCTTCATCCCACGCCCCGGTGTGGATATTCCACAGCATGGTGCGCGAGGCATTGGACACATCGCTCACGTGCAGGCGGCCCCCGGTCAGGTTCCAGACCAGCCACGAATCGACGGTGCCGAACAGCAGTTCGCCCCGTTCGGCACGCGCACGCAGGCCGTCGACATGGTCGAGGATCCAGCGCAGCTTGGTGCCGGAAAAATAAGGATCGAGCACCAGCCCGGTCTTCTGCTGGATGGCCTCGCCCAGGCCACGGTCACGCAGCGCCGCGCAGACCACTTCAGCGCGGCGGTCCTGCCAGACCACGGCGTTGTAGACCGGCTTGCCGGTGGCGCGCTCCCACACCACGGTGGTCTCGCGCTGGTTGGTGATGCCCAGGGCGGTCAGTTCTTCGGCCTTGATGCCGCTTTGCGCCAGCACCTTCTGTGCCGTCTGCAACTGGCTCTGCCACAGGTCCATGGGGTCGTGCTCGACCCAGCCCGGCTGCGGGAAGATCTGCGGAAATTCCTGCTGGGCCGTGGCGACGATGGCGCCACTCTGGTCGAAGATGATGCTGCGCGAGCTGGAGGTACCCTGGTCGAGGGCGAGCAGATAGGCCATGATGATTCCTTGCAGACGACTGAAAAACTAAAGTTTGAAAATGGAATAACACATTCCTGCGGGCCGCAACCGCAATCCACATGCGGCCATTCTCAGGAGAGACTAAGGTTCAACCCGAAACCAAGTCAACACGCACCCGATCAACGTGAAGACGCCACCCCGACACCGGCCGGGATGGCGTCATCTCACGTGTGATGGCGCTCAGGCTGCATCAGCGAACGCGGCCATCCTTCCAGGCTTGCAGCAGCTTGTCGTAGGGGATGGTCTCGCCCTTCGGCTTTTCGTTGGCCAGCTTGGCCCACGGTGCGCCCTTGTCGGACAGCCAGGTGGCCGGATCCTTCTTCGGGTTCAGCTTGGGCGCGCACTGCTTCATGCCGGCGCGCTGCAGGCGGGCCATGATACCGTCCATTTCATCGGCCAGATTGTCCATGGCACCTTGCGGGGTCTTCTCGCCGGAGATGGCCGAGGAGATGTTCTTCCACCAGATCTGCGCCATCTTCGGATAGTCAGGCACGTTGGTGCCGGTCGGGGTCCACGCCACCCGGGCCGGGCTGCGGTAGAACTCGATCAGGCCACCGTACTTGGCGGCGTTCTTGGTGAAGTAGTCGGAGCGGATGTCGGAGTCACGAATGAAGGTCACGCCGACGATGGACTTCTTCAGCGACACGGTCTTGGAGGTCGTGAACTGCGCATACAGCCAGGCTGCGGCCATCTGGTCCGGCGGGGTGCTCTTCAGGAAGGTCCACGAACCGACGTCCTGGTAGCCGTTCTGCATGCCGTCCTTCCAGTACGGACCGTGCGGGCCGGGGGCCATGCGCCACTTGGGCGAACCGTCGGCGTTGACCACCGGCAGGCCCTGCTTGGTCATACTGGCGGTGAAGGCGCTGTACCAGAAGATCTGTTGCGCGATGTGGCCTTGGGCAGGCACCGGGCCGGCTTCGGAGAAGGTCATGCCCAGCGCTTCGGGCGGAGCGTACTTCTTCATCCAGTCCAGGTACTTGGTCAGGGCATAGACCGCAGCCGGCGAGTTGGTGGCACCGCCGCGCGAGGTCGAGGCACCGACCGGGGTGCACTTGTCATCGGCTACGCGAATACCCCATTCATCGACCGGCAAGCCGTTGGGCAGGCCCTTGTCGGCGGCACCGGCCATGGACAGCCAGGCATCGGTGAAGCGCCAGCCCAGCGACGGGTCCTTCTTGCCGTAGTCCATGTGGCCGAAGACCTTCTTGCCGTCCAGTTCCTTGACGTCGTTGGTGAAGAAGGCGGCGATGTCTTCGTAGGCCGACCAGTTCTGCGGCACGCCCAGTTCATAGCCGTACTTGGCCTTGAACTTGTCCTGCAGGTCCTTGCGCGCGAACCAGTCGGCGCGGAACCAGTACAGGTTGGCGAACTGCTGGTCGGGCAGCTGGTAGAGCTTGCCGTCCGGCGCGGTGGTGAAGCTGGTACCGATGAAGTCCTTCAGGTCCAGGCCGGGGTTGGTGTATTCCTTGCCGGGGCCGGCCATGTAGTCGCTCAGCACCACGGTCTGGCCGTTGCGGTAGTGGGTACCGATCAGGTCGGAGTCGTTGACCCAGCCGTCATAGATGGACTTGCCCGATTGCAGCGAGGTCTGCATCTTCTCGACCACGTCGCCTTCCTGGATCACGTCGTGAATGACCTTGATGCCGGTGATTTCCTCGAAGGCCTTGGCCAGGGTCTTGGATTCATAGGCGTGCGTATCCAGGGTCTCGGAGACCACGTGGATTTCCTTGACGCCCTTGGCCTTGAGCTTGGCGGCCGCGTCGATGAACCATTGCATCTCGGTGACCTGCTGTGGACGCGACAGCGTGCTGGGCTGGAATTCGGCATCCACCCACTTCTCGGCGGCCTTGATGTCGGCCCAGGCATTGCCCGCGATACCGGCCATGGCCATGGCGGCGGCCAGCACGGTCAGTTTGATTTTCCGCATGTTCTGCATCATGTCTCCTCGTCACCTTCCCCTCAGTTGGCGTGCCGGGTAGGGAAGGAGAATCCCCGGACGTCCATTGTGATTACAGATCTGTTGCCTGCTGCCATAAAACCAAAATCAGCCGTATCACCATCACCACCCGTTCGGACTGAGTAGGCCCGCCAGGGCCGTATCGAAGACGCTCCTGCGCCTGTCGAAGGGCGCTCAGGCGCAGGTGAACCTTCGATACGCGGCTACGCCGCTACTCAGGACGAACGGTAGTCATGACATCCCATCAGCCCTTGCGCATGATCAGCACCAGCGCCACGAAGCCCAGCGCCGCTGCATACCACTGTTCCATATCGGTCAGTCCGACCCAGGCCAGGTTGATGTAGGCCGCCGTCAGCAGCCCGATGAAGAGGCGGTCGCCACGGGTGGTGCGCATGGGCAGGAAGCCCTTGCGCTCGATGGTCGGCGAGCGGATCTCCCACACCGTCATGCCGATCAGCATCAGCACCACGCAGACGAAAAAGATCGCAACCGGTGGCGTCCACGACATCCACGACAAAGCATTTCCCATGATCACACTCTCCCCATTGCGAAGCCCTTGGCGATGTGGTTGCGCACGAACCAGATCACCAGGGCTCCCGGAACAATCGTCAGCACGCCGGCCGCGGCCAGGATGCCCCAGTCCATGCCTGCTGCCGACGCGGTACGCGTCATGATGGCGCTGATGGGCTTGGCGTTGACCGAGGTGAGCGTGCGGGCCAGCAGCAGTTCCACCCAGCTGAACATGAAGCAGAAGAAGGCCGTCACGCCCACGCCCGATTTGATCAGCGGCAGGAAGATGCGCAGGAAGAAACGCGGGAAGGAGAAGCCATCGATATAGGCCGTCTCATCGATCTCGCGCGGCACGCCCGACATGAAGCCTTCCAGGATCCACACCGCCAGCGGCACGTTGAAGAGCATGTGCGCCAGCGCCACCGCGATGTGCGTGTCCGACAGGCCGATGGTCGAATAGAGCTGGAAGAACGGCAGCAGGAACACCGCCGGCGGCGTCATGCGGTTGGTCAGCAGCCAGAAGAACATGTGCTTGTCGCCCAGGAAGCGATAGCGCGAGAAGGCATATGCGGCGGGCAAGGCCACCAGCAGCGACATGACCGTGTTCATGGCCACGTAGATGATGGAGTTGATGTAGCCCGAATACCAGGACGGATCGGTGAAGATCGTCTTGTAGTTGTTCAGCGTCGGCGCATTGGGCCAGAGCGTGAAGACCGACAGCGTCTCCTCGTTGGTCTTCAACGACGTGTTCAGCAGCCAGTACAGCGGCACCAGCGTGAAGGCGATGTAGACCAGCATCACCAGGGTGCGGGTGAGGGTCTTGTCCTGAGTCTTATTCATGTTGGCCACCCGAAGCATTGGCGTTGTTGCCGGCACTCTGCATCCAGTTGTAGAGCACGAAGGACAACAGCAGGATGATGAGGAAGTAGATCAGCGAGAAGGCGGCAGCCGGACCGAGGTCGAACTGGCCCACGGCTTTCTGCGTGAGGTACTGGCTCAGGAAGGTGGTCGAGTTGCCGGGACCGCCACCGGTGAGCACGAAGGGCTCGGTGTAGATCATGAAGCTGTCCATGAAACGCAGCAGCACCGCGATCACCAGCACGCCGCGCATCTTGGGCAGCTGGATGAAACGGAATACCGCCCAGCGGCTGGCACCGTCGATCTGCGCCGCCTGGTAATACGCGTCCGGAATCGAACGCAGACCGGCAAAGGCCAGCAGCGCCACCAGCGGCGTCCAGTGCCACACATCCATGAGCAGCACGGTCAGCCAGGCGTCCAGCGGATTGGACGCGTAGTTGTAGTCGACGCCCAGCAGGTTCAGCACGTGACCGCCCAGCCCGATGTCGCCACGGCCGAAGATCTGCCAGATGGTGCCGACCACGTTCCATGGAATGAGCAGCGGCATGGCCAGGATCACCAGCGTGGCCGAGGATTTCCAGCCCTTGTGGGGCATGGCCAGTGCCAGGCCGATGCCCAGCGGCAGCTGTACCAGCAGCACGCAGAAGGAAAAGATCAGCTGGCGCAGCAGGGCCGCATGCAGCTCGCTGTCGCGCATGACATCGCGGAACCAGTCCAGGCCCACGAAGACTTTCTGTTCGGGGCTGATGATGTCCTGCACCGAATAATTGACCACCGTCATCAGCGGAATGATGGCCGAGAAGGCCACCGTCAGGAAGACCGGGAGGATGAAGAACCAGGCCTTGTTGTTGTAGGGCTTGTTCATGGCTTAGCGTCCAATTCTCTCGTCGTTGCTGAAGTAGATCGTCTCCGGCTTGGCCAGTCGCAGCCACTGTGCGCCGGTGGCGATCTTCAGTTCGGGCGCCACGCGCGCCTTCACGCTCATGCCCTCGAACTGTGCGGTCACCAGCTGGCTGGTGCCCAGATGCTGGACCTGAGTGACCTCGGCACTGACGGCCCCGGCCGTACCGGGTGCGGCCAGCTCGACGAATTCGGGACGGATACCCAGCTTCAGGTCACCGCTGCTGTTCTTCAGGGCCTGCAATTGAGCGGCCTCGACCTGCAGGCGCTGCTGGCCCAGCAGGACCGCATCGCCCTCCACGCGCACCGGGCAGAAGTTCATGCCGGGGCTGCCGATGAAGTAACCGACGAAGGTGTGGTCGGGGCGCAGGAACAATGCCTCCGGCTTGCCCTGCTGCACCACCTTGCCCTCGGTCATGACCACCACTTCATCGGCGAAAGTCAGCGCCTCGACCTGGTCGTGGGTGACGTAGATGAGGGTCAGCTTCAACTGGTGATGGATTTCCTTGAGTTTCTGGCGCAGCTCCCACTTCATGTGCGGATCGATCACCGTCAGCGGTTCATCGAAGAGGATCGCCGCCACGTCCTTGCGCACCAGACCACGGCCCAGCGAAATCTTTTGCTTGGCATCGGCCGACAGTCCGGCGGCGCGCTGCTTGAGGTCGCGGGTCAGGTCGAGCATCTCGGCGATCTCGCGCACGCGGGCCTGCACTTCGCGCTCGGCGATCTTGCGGTTGCGCAGCGGGAAGGCCAGGTTGTCGAACACGCTCATGGTGTCGTACAGGACCGGGAACTGGAACACCTGCGCGATGTTGCGATCGCGGGTGGCCATGCGGGTCATGTCGCGGCCATCGAAGAGCACCTGCCCTTCGGAGGGCTGCAGCAGGCCGGAAATGATGTTGAGCAGCGTGGACTTGCCGCAGCCCGAGGGACCCAGCAGCGCATAGGCCCCGCCGTCTTCCCACACCATGTTCATGGGTTGCAGGGCATAGTCCTTGAGGCTGGCCGGGTTGCTACCGTAGGCGTGGCCCAGGTTCTTGAATTCGATGCGGGCCATGTCAGCGAGTCTCCAGCGGGGCGCTCAGCAGGCGTCCCTGTGTATCGAACAGGAAGGCCTTGGCGGCGGCGATGCTCACTTGCACCGTGCTGCCGATGGCCACTTCATGCACGCCCGACAGCTGCGCCACCAGGGGCACATCGCCATGGCGCAGGTGCAGGTAGGTTTCGGAACCGGAGAGTTCGGCCAGGGTCACGCTGCAGCCCAGGCTCACACCCGGTGCGCTCAGCGCTTCCAGGCGCACGTCATTGCAGCGGATGCCCAGCTTGCAGGGCTGGCCTTCCGACAGGGACAGCGAGCGCCCGGCAATTTCCAGCACGCTGCCATCGTTCATGCGGATGGCGGCCACGCCGTGGGCGGTGGAGATGGCCGTGGCGTCCAGCAGGTTCATCGGCGGATCATTGAAGATCGCTGCCACGCGGGTGGAGGCCGGACTGTTGAACAGTTCCAGCGTCGGCGCGAATTGCAGCAGGCGGCCCTCGTGCATCACGGCGGTGTGCCCGCCCAGCAGCAAGGCTTCCTGCGGCTCGGTGGTGGCGTAGACCACGGTGGTGTCGCCGGTGGCGAAGAGCGAAATCAATTCGCTGCGCAATTCTTCGCGCAACTTGTAGTCGAGGTTGACCAGCGGTTCATCGAGCAGCACCAGCGGGGCGCGCTTGATGAGTGCACGCGCCAGCGCGCAACGCTGCTGCTGGCCACCGGAGAGTTCCAGCGGCAGACGCTGCAGCAGGTGGGTGATGTGCAGCTTGTCGGCAATTTCCTTGACGCGCTTGCTGATCTCCTGCTCGGGCTGCTTCTGCAGGCGCAGCGGCGCGGCGATGTTCTCGAACACCGTCAGGCCGGGATAGTTGATGAATTGCTGGTACACCATCGCCAGGTTGCGCTCGCGCACGCCTACGCCGGTGACGTCCTGGCCATCGACCAGCACGCGCCCTGCGGTGGGCTTGTCGAGCCCGGCGATGATGCGCATCAGGGACGTCTTGCCGGCCTGGGTCGGGCCCAGCAG